>JALWKK010000112.1 GCA_027081505.1 Flavobacteriaceae bacterium | reverse complement strand
AACCAACTACTTATTAACTCTTGTAATTCGCTGTTGTTCATATCTAATTGTTTTCGGGTTTATGTTATTTTCCTTCATCAAAACCTTCAATAGGGTTCTTTTTATGTTTCATGTTTTCGGTTCGAATCTTTTTTTGAAGCATAAGCATTCCTTCCAGTAATGATTCCGGTCTTGGAGGACATCCGGGCACATATACATCAACAGGAATTACATGGTCTGCTCCTTTTACTACCGAATACGAATTGTAAAAGAAAGGACCTCCCGAAATTGCACAGGCTCCCATGGCAATAACATATTTGGGTTCTGCCATTTGATCGTATAATCGCCTTAAAACAGGAGCCATTTTGTTTACGATGGTTCCGGCAATAATAATAAGGTCTGCTTGTCTGGGAGACGGTCGAGCCACTTCAAATCCAAATCGAGAATAATCATGACGAGCCGCTCCTGTTTGCATCATTTCTATAGCACAACAACTAGTACCAAAATAGAGTGACCAAAGCGAATTGGAACGCCCCCAGTTTATTACTTTATCTAAGCTTGATACAACGATGTTAGCTCCGTTTCCGGCAGGTAATACTTTTCCCGGAAAGTCATCCGGAACCGGTTGCCGAAACCCTTCGGGTATTACTTCTGAAATAAAACTTTTTTTCTTTATTCCCATTTTAATGCTCCTTTTTTCCAAGCGTATAATAATCCTAATCCTAAGATAAACAGAAAGATTATAATTTCTATAAAAGCAATACTTCCCACATCCTTAAACACAACTGCCCAAGGCACCAGAAAAGCAACTTCTATATCAAAGATTAAGAATAAAATAGCAAATAAATAATATCCTACTTTAAACTGAACCCACGTAGGACCAATGGTTTTCATACCGCTTTCATACGGTTCGCGCTTTTGCGGATTATCCGATTTATGAGAGATTAAACCGGATAAAAAATTAGCACCGGCAACCAATACAATACCGGCAATTAAAAATACAATGATTGCTTCTGATCCCATTCTTTAGAATTAATTAATCAACAATATAGGTTTCTCCTGAAAAAAGCAAATCGTCCACTTTTGAAAAGTTAGATCTTGATTTTACTTCTTCGGTTAAAGCGTCTTCTCTTTCTTCCAACGTAACGTCTTCATAGCTTCTAATAATCCCTGTTACCAGAGGATATTCCAGACGGATAAGCATTTGGTGTAGCGTAGGGTCTTTTTCTTTGGCATCGTGTACGAGAATGTCTTTTTCGGTTACTCCGTTTTCACCTATAGTTACCACCTCTAGTTTTAAACCATTTAATACCAGCCCTTTGTCTTTTTCTTTTCCGAAAATCATAGGCTTGCCATGTTCAACAAATAATTGTTTGTCGGCTCGGACTGCTTTATCGGTAAACTGAGTAAAACAACCATCATTAAAAATCACACAATTTTGAAGCACTTCAATCAAGGAGGTTCCTTTAAATTTTTCAGCTTCAATAAATAGTTGTGTCATTTCTTTAGGTGTGTTACCACCTATTCTGGCAAAAAATCTACCATGAGCTCCAATGGCTAATTCTCCCGGCTGAAATGGGGGTTGTGTATTTCCGTAAGGAGAAGATTTGGTTTTTTGTCCCACTAACGACGTGGGAGAAAATTGCCCTTTGGTGAGTCCGTAGATTTCGTTATTAAAAAGAATAATATTAAGGTCTAAGTTTCTTCTAAGTACGTGAATAAAATGGTTTCCACCTATTGCCATGGCGTCTCCGTCACCCGTGATTACCCAAACACTAAGATCCGGGTTTGCCAATTTTACTCCTGAAGCAATTGCGGGAGCCCGACCATGGATTCCGTGCATTCCGTAAGTGTCCATATAGTAAGGAAAACGGGAAGAGCATCCTATTCCTGAAATAAAAACAACATCTTCTTTTTTTACGCCCATTTCGGGGAGTGCTTTTTGCATAGACCGTAAAATTACATAGTCATCACAACCGGGGCACCACCTTACTTCTTGGTCGCTAACAAAGTCTTTAAAATTATATTTTTTTGCTACTGTATTTTCCATAATTATTGTAAAAGGTGTTTAAATTTCTCAATCAACTCATTGTTTCCAAAAGGCAACCCTTGTATTTTATTGAATTGAACAAAGTTATAGTTGTTGAAATTAATTTTTAATACTTTGGCAAACTGTCCGTAATTGAGTTCGCAAACAACTATTTTTTTAAATCGTTTTAATAAATCTTCTGTGTTTTTTGGAAGCGGATTTATATAATTAAAATGGGCGAACCCGACGTTGTCATATCCGGCTTCATTCATTTCTTTTACTGCCGAGTGTAGCGAGCCATAAGTACCTCCCCAACCAATCACCAGTAAATCGCCTTTTTGAGCAAATTCCGGTTTAATCTCAGGAATAAAGTTTTGAACCCGTTTTACTTTTTCGGCTCTTATTTTGACCATATACTCGTGATTTTCGGGAACATAAGACACATTTCCGGTCACTTTATCTTTTTCCAGACCACCTACCCTATGCTCTAAACCGGGTGTTCCGGGGACAGCCCAGTTTCTAGCCAAGGTTTCGTCATCTCTATTATAAGGATGCCAATTTTCATCAGCTTCTTTAATAATACGGTTCTTAATTGTTGGCATGTCTTCTACGGTTTTTATTTTCCAAGGAGCTGAACCGTTGGCAATATATCCGTCTGTAAGTAAAACAACAGGGGTCATATGCTCCAAAGCTAGTTTTGCAGCAATAAAGGCGTAATCGAAACAATTAGCCGGCGTACTTGCCGCAATAACTATTACCGGACTTTCACCGTTTCTTCCGTACATAGCTTGTAACAAATCTGATTGTTCGGTTTTTGTGGGGAGTCCGGTTGAGGGTCCGCCTCGTTGAACGTTTACTACTACTAAGGGTAATTCTACCATCATTGCGAGTCCCAAAGCTTCTCCTTTTAGTGCCAATCCAGGACCTGAAGTTGTAGTGATTGCCAGATTACCGGCAAAGGAAGCCCCAATAGAGGATGTTATTCCGGCAATTTCATCTTCCGCCTGAAAAGCTTTAACACCAAAATGTTTGTGCTTAACCATTTCGTGAAGAATATCGGTAGCGGGAGTAATGGGATAAGAACCCAAAAAGAGTTCTAAACCTGATTTTTCGGCGGCAGCCAAGAACCCCCATGCCGTTGCGGTATTTCCCATGATGATACGGTACGTTCCCTTAGGCATTTTAGCCGGAGAGATAGAGTATGTATTTGGAATTAGCTCTAAGGTTTCGGCAAAATAATAACCGGCATTTAACACCTTTGTATTTGCTTCAATTATTTGAGGTTTTGATTTAAATTTTTTATGGAAAAAATTTATAGTATAATCTCTGGAGCGGTCATACATCCAGTAAACCATTCCGAGGGCAAACATATTTTTGCTTCGAGTGATACTTTTATTATCCAGTCCCTCAACGTCTTTTAACGCCTCTTTGGTAAGTGAGGTCATAGCAACTTCAATTACACGATAATTTTCTAAAGACCCATCTTCAAGCGGATTGGTTTGGTATTGTGCTTTTTCAAGATTTTTTTTGGTAAAAGCATCGGTATCAACAATAATGGTATGCCCCGGTTTTACCGCACCAAGATTTGTTTTTAATCCGGCTGGATTCATAGCAACTAATAGGTCAACATCATCACCGGGAGTGCTTATCTCTACACTTCCTATATGAACTTGAAAACCGGAAACACCATATAAGCTACCTTGAGGAGCTCTAATTTCTGAAGGGTAATTAGGGAAAGTCGCCACGTCATTACCAAACATAGCAGAGGTGTCTGTAAATTGTGTTCCGGTTAACTGCATTCCGTCTCCCGAATCACCTACAAACCTAATAACAACAGCATCAATTGCTTTGGACTGTTGTTTTGTTTTAGTTGAATTCATTGTTTTTTGAAAAATTTCTTTAAATTTAGAAAATTATTTAATATAAAATTAAAAATCCAAATGTATTTTAACAATTTTAATAAAATTATGACGTTTGTCACTTTATTTAAAAAAATAATTTATAGTTTAGCCTATTAATTCAAAATACTTTATCATGGCAATTATAATCACAGATGAGTGTATAAATTGCGACGCTTGTGTTGCTGAATGCCCTAACAATGCTATCTATGAACCCGATCAAGAGTGGTCTTATGCTGAAGGAACAGAACTTTCCGGAATGGTAACCCTTCCTAACGGAGAAGAAGTCGATGCCGATGCAATTAACGAGCCTATTTCAGACGAGTTTTACTTTATAGTAACCGACAAGTGTACCGAATGTAAGGGATTTCATGACGAACCCCAATGTGCTTCTGTGTGTCCGGTAGATTGTTGCGTTCCGGATGAAAATCATGTGGAAACAGAAGAACAATTACTGGCTAAAAAAGCATGGTTACACAACGAATAACATAATTAAACCGAATAGATTTAGGTTTGATTATTGAGGTAGAATGCCTGTATGAAACAAAGACTCGCATGCGGTTTTTTTTTGCTTTAAACTGACAATCGTCACAGTTTGTAATTCTTGGCAATTGTATCTTTAGAATCAAATTTTCAAAAATAAATTATAAAAGACCATGTTTTATAGTGGTTTTTTGAGGGTTGCTTTGTATACCGGCAAAGTATCTAACTAAGTTCTAATTAAAAATTTGTAACTAATGAAGAAAGATGGTAGAAAGTTAATCTGCGATGCCAATGAAGCGGTAGCTATCATTGCCAACAAAACCAATGAGGTTTGTGCAATTTATCCAATTACACCCGCATCTGCTATTGGAGAGCATGCTGATGTGTATAGCCCTAAGGGGCAGTACACGGCTCTCTTCAAGCAGGAGCATTGATCATTACATTTACTGCTTCTCAGAGGTTGTTATTGATGATTCCCAATACATTTTAATAATATAAACAAGTACCCTTAAAAAAACGTTGCGGTTATTAGACAATGATAAAGACGCTGCTAAACTCTATAACCTCACTGAATATTTAAGGCGTAAAGATGTTTGGATTTTAGGCGGTGATGACCGGGCGTATGATATTGGTTTTGGCGGTGTTGATTATGTGCTTTCTACCGGAGAGAATATAAATATCTTGGCATTGGATACCGAAGTTTACTCAAACGCAAGATGGCAAATTTCTAAAACAACACTTTTGGGTGCCAGTGCCAAATTCTCTGTTTCAGGAAAACGAACAGGGAAAAAAAGCCTCGCATTACAAGCGGTTTCTTATGGAAATGTATATGTTGCTCAAGTTGCAATGAGAGCCAAGGATATGCAAAACCCTAAAAGCCTTTGAAGAAGCAGCGGCTTATCCGGGAGCATCTATTATTGTTGCGTATTCTCATTGTATTGAACACGGATATGATATGGGAATAGGAGCACCACAACAAGAAAAAGCAGTAGAAACAGGCTATTGGCCTTTGTTTAGGTTTGATCCAACCAAACCAAAAGGGAAGAAATTTAAATTAGACTCTAAAGAACCATCGAGTCCCGTAAGTGAGTTTATGTATAATGAAAGCCGTTTTACCAGAGTGGTAAAACAAAATCCTGAATTAGGAAAAAAAACTACATAAAGAAGCACAGGAAGAAATAGATAGTAGATGGGAACGATTGGAGTTATTCAGAAATATGTAACACTAATAGGTACAACAACAAGAGACTGTTTTAGCCTCTTGTTGTTGTTAATTATGGGAGATTAGTGAGTCTAATATAATGACTACTTTACTAAGTATTATAGGAAATATTTTTTAAAGTAACGTTGTTCTTTGGCTTAAAAAAGAAGCAGTAGCACACCATAACGCCCTTATTGAAAAAACCGAAAACGATAAAGACTTTTTAGACAACTCCTCTGGTTTTTAATCTTGAATTAAATTTTTTAAAACATAATTTAATGCTTGTTCAGATTTTATAGTTATATCCGGTTCTACACCAACTTTATCCAAACGTTGGTTGGTTACTGTTACATAATCTGCCAAAGGCATAAATAGTTTTAAATTTTTGCTAATGGGCAATTCATATCCGCTTAACATTGCACCTGCAGTTTTTTCACCTACAATGACACCTAGTTTGTTATGTTTAATTCCAAAAACTAAAGGTTCGCAAGCACTACCCGTACCCTTGTTTGTTAGTACAAATAACGAACCTTTAAAGGTGGGTTTTCCCGATGGAGGAATGAGTAGACTCATCCCTATATCCTTTTTTATTTTCTTTGTAAATCCTTGGTAAGAAGGGTCTTGTAAAGGAGTGAAAAGTTGTAGCTGTTGTAATGTTGGGTAGTCTTTATGGTTTGTAAACCAAGCCCTACTAATAAAATAGCCTCCATGCATCATAGAGCTACTTAAGTATTGAATCAAAGGAACGGCAGCATCTAAAGTGCCACCCGGATTATTTCTTAAATCAATAATAAGATTTTTATAAGTACTCTTTTGAAGCGTATCTATAATTTGAATCATTTTTTTTGCATCAGAAGAAAAAACCCTAATAGTAAGTAAAGCTGTTTCGGAGTTTAGTTCTTTTAAATCAAAAGCTTCCGGTTTTGTTCCTGTTTCTTTTTTAGGAGATTTAATCAGCAATCTATAGTGCGTAAACGGAAGATTTTTTGCCTCTTTGTTAAACAAATCTACAAAAGCAGTAGTGTTCAATTTTAAAGCTTTTTCAGAAGTAATTTCTTGTTTAAAATTCTTCCAAGCTTGAGTTTCCATAAAATAAGGATTGCAGATGTTTTCTTCGGTAGTCTTAATAATAGATTGAACTTCATCTTCTAAGATGGTTGTGTTGTTAGTTAATAACGACTGACTTTTTGCCGACAGAAAACATAACGTAAAAAGGAAAATAGATACTAATTGGCGTTTCATAATTTTGATTTTTTTAAAGATTAATACCACAAATAGAAGAAGCTACTTATTTAACTTGCAAAAAAGAGTGATAGATGTATAAAAATTATGATAAAAGAAGATTTTGTATGACCAAAGCACTATTTTTTGTGACGGTCAGATAAGATGTTTTTAATAGATTTATAATACGATTTTGAAACGGGGACGGTTTCATTAGATTTAAAAAAGATTAAATAGGCTTTTTGCGAATTTCCTTTTATTTCTTTTACAATAGATAAATTTACCAAATAAGACCGATGACACCGTGTTAAAAAATCGGCTTGATTGGCAATTTGAGAAAGGGTGTTTCTAAACGTTTTATAAGTAAGAACACCCTGTTTTAAAAAATAAATTTCGATATAATTTTCTGAAGATTTTATATAAAGAATATCGTTTTTTTGTACTGTTAAAACCTCCCTTTTGTTATTTCCTTTTAAAGTAATTTGATGCAGATTTTTTGGATTTGTAATCTTTCCTAGCCAAGTACGTAAGAAAACAACAAAAAAACCAAGGATTGGTATAAAAATTAATACTATTTGTTTTTGATATTCATAAAGATATCTTAAAGAAAAAGAATTTTGATTAATGTAAATATCGTTATACAAATAAGCAAAAAAACCTGAAATAAGAAAAAATACAAGCAATGAAATTACTTCGTTTAAAAGCACCCATTTTTTATGTTGTTTTATATAAAAATGAGTTTCTATTCTACTGTGAATTAGGTAGATAATTCCTATAATAAAACCATATCCCGAAAGTAAAAGGCTTTTGTGTTTTGAATGAAAATTATTGGTATTTAAAGGTTCTAAATAAATTAAAATAAAAGACAAGATAACAGCCAAAACAACCGCGATTACAAGTTGCTTTATAAATGGAGCAGTAAACTTTATTTGTTTGTAAAAAACAGACAAATCTTTTTTTTTTCAAAAATAGAGACTATATCTGTTTTTTTACAATATTTAATAAAAATTGTTGTTATTTTATTAAGCATGAAAGCAATCTATGATTAAAAAAGCCCTATCCTCATTTTTATTTTTGTTATTCCTGTCCTGTTCTTCGTCTAACACAACAGAGATAAAACCCAACAAAAAAGCCCGCTGGATTACCGAAGCATTTAACACCATTACGGCAGGCGATTATCCGCAAGTTAAAGCAGTATCTTGGTGGCATGAAAATTTTACCGGAACCTATTTGCGAGTAGATTCATCTCCTCAAAGCGTTAAAGCTTATCGTGATGCAATAGCTTCGCCTGTATTTATATCGGAAACAATGATTGAAAATGAAAAACTAATTGCTCCCTCCGGAAATAAAGTTTACCATGCTGCATATCCCGATTTTGGTGGAACCGAAGATATTGTAACTGACGAACGTATTTATTATTTTGAAAATTTAGTTCAAAAAGAACTAGCATGGGCATATTTTTCAAACAATTGGATAGATGAAATCGTTTTTCCAATTCAAGCGGTTAATACCATTTTGTCCACCGGAAAAACCCCGTTTATTCGTCTTATGGCACGAAGTAATTTTAATGAAGATCAAGCAGACCCGGTGTACAGCATGCAACGTATTATTGATGGCGATTTTGATAGTGAACTAACACAATGGGCAATAGATGCAGCTAATACAAACACCTCGCTACTTGCCGAATTTGGCACCGAAGTAAACGGCAGTTGGTTTCCGTGGAACGGCGTTTATAACGGAGGAGCAACCACAACCAACTATGGCAACCCCAACCTTCCGGACGGACCGGAACGATTTAGAGATGCTTATCGCCATATAATTGATATTTGTAGGAATAACGGGGCTACTAATATTACATGGTTTTTTCACGTAGATGCCGAAGGACAACCCGATGAAGATTGGAACAAAATAGCTAATTATTATCCCGGCGATGATTACATAGACTGGGTAGGGGCGAGTGTCTATGGAAATCATTTTCAAGATGATGATTATATAAAATTTAGTGATAAACTAGATATGATCTATCCTAATTTAGTAAATTTAACCCAGAAACCTATCGCCATTCTCGAATTTGCCATTACCGAGTTGGAATAAAAACACAAGATATGCTAAAAAGAAATGTTACATTGTTGCTATTATCACTCTTTTTTATGATGACCACCTCTTGTTCAAAAGAAGACAAAGTTTCGTGTACTACTTGCCGGTCTGATCAAACCCCCGATTTTGAGCTCTGTAAAGAGAGCAATGGAAATGCATCGGTAAATGGCGAAGATACTGAAGTGCCTTACACCATATATCTCTCTGATTTAGAAAACAATGGGATAACTTGCCAATAATATCTTTTTTTTTATCTTTGTCGCTAATTTTTAAAACAACACATAATGAAAAAAGTAATTTTAAGCGCATTATTATTAGGCTTGGTGATGGTATCTTGTAATAAAGATGATGATGAAGGTAGTGAAAACAATTGTCAAACGTGTGAAGCCTATACAGAACAAGGAGTAAATTTCCCGGAAATTGAAGTTTGTAAAGGAGATAACGGAAATGCATTTGTTGCAGGAGTAGATACAGATGTATCATTTGATCAATACATTACTACTTTAGAAGTTTTAACGACTTGTAACTAAAAAAGCAATTTTAATTGTTTATAGGAAGCTGTCTCAAAAGGACAGCTTTTTTTAATCATTTAACTTTAACACCGCCATAAAAGCTTCTTGCGGTATTTCTACATTGCCCACTTGACGCATACGTTTTTTACCTTTTTTCTGTTTTTCAAGTAGTTTTCGTTTACGTGAAATATCACCACCGTAACATTTTGCCGTTACATCTTTACGAAGTGCTTTAACCGTTTCGCGAGCAATAATTTTAGTACCAATTGCCGCTTGGATGGGAATGTCAAACTGTTGACGAGGTATGAGTTGCCGTAATTTTTCACACATTTTCTTCCCTACTTCATAGGCATTATCTTTATGTAACAATGCCGAAAGAGCATCAACCGGATTTCCGTTAAGGAGTACATCTACTTTTACTAATTTAGATTCACGCAACCCAATAGGGTGATAATCAAAAGAGGCATAGCCTTTTGATACGGTTTTCAGCCGGTCGTAAAAATCGAATACAATCTCGGCAAGAGGCATGTCAAAGGTAAGTTCAACACGTTGGGTCGTTAAGTAGGTTTGGTTTGTGAGTTCACCTCTTTTATCGATACAAAGCGTCATGACAGGACCTACAAAATCTGCTTTTGTGATGATACTTGCCTTGATATAGGGTTCTTCTACTCGGTTTAATTTAGAAGGGTCGGGCAGGTCGGAAGGATTGTTCACCAAAATTATTTTATCGGGTTCTTTATTGGTAAAAGCGTGGTACGAAACGTTAGGAACGGTAGTAATAACAGTCATTCCAAATTCTCTTTCAAGTCGTTCTTGAATAATCTCAAGATGTAACATTCCTAAAAATCCACATCGAAAACCAAAACCTAGCGCGGCAGAACTTTCGGGTTGAAAAACCAAAGAAGCATCGTTTAACCGGAGTTTTTCCATCGAGTTTCTAAGCTCCTCATAATCTTCGGTGTCAACGGGGTAAATGCCGGCAAAAACCATAGGTTTTACATCCTCAAAACCTTCAATCTGGTTTTGGGTTGGATTTTTAAAATCGGTAATGGTATCACCTACTTTTACCTCTCTAGCATCTTTAATTCCGGTAATTAAATACCCTACATCTCCGGCTTTAATGGTTTTTTTAGGCTCTTGTTTAAGTTTAAGCGTTCCCACTTCATCGGCAAAATAATCTTTTCCGGTAGCCATAAACTTAATGTGTTGTCCTTTTTTTATTTGTCCGTTTAAAATTCTAAAATAGGTTTCAACACCCCGAAAAGGATTATAAACCGAGTCAAAAATTAATGCCTGCAAGGGTTCGTTTTCGTTTCCTTTTGGTGCCGGAATACGTTTAATAATGGCTTCGAGAATTGCTTCAATACCCAATCCGGTTTTAGCGCTGGCAGGGATTACATCTTCCGGATTACAACCCAATAAATCTACAATATCATCGGTTACTTCTTCAGGGTTGGCTGAAGGGAGGTCTATTTTATTTAAAACAGGAATTATTTCAAGATCATTTTCTAAAGCCAAATACAAATTAGAAATAGTTTGCGCCTGTATACTTTGAGCAGCATCAACGATAAGTAATGCACCTTCGCAAGCGGCAATAGAGCGAGAAACTTCATACGAAAAATCTACATGTCCGGGGGTGTCAATAAGATTTAACACATAATTTTCACCCTTATATTCATACTCCATTTGTATGGCGTGGCTTTTAATGGTAATACCGCGTTCGCGCTCCAAGTCCATATTATCAAGTAGTTGATCTTGTTGGTCGCGTTCGGGAATAGTATTGGTAAAACCTAAAAGCCTATCTGCCAAGGTGCTTTTTCCGTGGTCTATGTGTGCAATGATGCAAAAATTTCTAATATTCTTCATATAAAAATCCGTTGAGTAACAAGCAGGTGCAAATATACATTAAAACTTAACTTTAAAAGAGATATTAACAAGTTAGTGATTTTTTTTAAAAGAGAAATAAAGCTATAAAAAAGCGTTTTGTCGAAAAAAAAAGCACTTTGTCTTGTAAAATGTTAAAAATTTTAACATATTTGGGCTTTCAGTTTGTTGTTTAAGCGAAAAAAAATATTTTTTTCGAATTCCCCCTTAAAGGCGACTGGCGATTTATGTATGACTAACTAATTGCTAATTAACTATGAATAAACAGTATTTATTATTCTTGTTTTTTGCCATTTATTCAATGGGTTTTTCACAAAAAACGACGGTATCGGGGATTGTAAAAGATGTAAATAATGCACCTATTGAATTTGTTAATGTTTTATTGTTTGAAACAGAGGGAAAGACACCTATAAAAGGAGTTGTTACTGAGGAAAACGGCTCATTTTCATTAGAAGTTCCCGAAGAAAAATCGTACAAATTGCAGTTTAGTTTTATTGGTTTTAAATCCGTAATAAAACAAATAAATCCTCCCTATTCATTTTTAAACATACAATTTGAAGAAGAAGCCGAAGCTCTTGAAGAAACAGTAGTAACAGCAAAAAAGCCGGTAATTAAAAAGGAAGCCGGCAAACTGGTTTTTAATGTAGAAAACTCTTCATTTGCAACCGGAAATACGATGAGCTTGTTATCTAAAACACCGGGTGTGATAGTTATCGGTAAAGCAATTTCGATAAAAAACACACCGGCAACAGTTTATATAAACGGAAAGCGGGTTTATTTATCACCACAAGAAGTTTCATCCTTATTGGAGTCTTTAGATGCTTCCGTTGTAAAACAAGTAGAGGTTATTACCAATCCCTCTGCCAAATATGACGCAGAGGCGGGAGCAATTTTAAATATTGTTACCTCAAGAGCAGTTTCTGTCGGTTATAAAGGTTCGCTTTCACATACATATGAACAAGGAATTTTTCCAAAGCATCTTACCACAACATCTCATTTTTATAAAAACAATTGGGTAAATTTATTTGGAAGCTATTCTTATAGCAATCGCACGGAAAATAAACAAGATGAGTCTTACATAACATTCTTTAACCCCGATAATACAAAAAACTCGTTTTGGGAAAATGATTTTAGAAAAATTACCCGTTTACAAACTCACCAAGCAAATGTAGTAGCCGATTTTACCGTTAATGATAAAAATGCTTTAAACTTATCTGTATCGGGTTTTCTCACGCCGGACAAATCGTTTGAAAATGTAATGTCCGGTACAATTCTAAACAACCAACAACAAACAGACTCTACCTATAATGCTTTAAGTAATGTGATTTATGATACTAAAAACTTAACCGTTAATGCCAGCCATGATTTAAAAATCGGTAAAAAAGGAGCCAACTTAAACACGTCTTTTAACTATATTTTTTATAAAAACACACAAGATCAAAATGTAGTTACTCAATACTTGGCTGCTAATCAAGCACCATTAAGCAACAACGAATTTTTAACCAACGCACAACAAAATACCAATATTTACATTGCACAAACCGATTTTACCGCTCCGTTTTATAAAGGAACTATTGAGTCGGGAATAAAATATTCTTCTGTTATCACAACCAGCGGGATTGATTTTTTTAATATTATAAACAACACAAGTCAAGAAAATCCTCAATTATCCGATTTGTTTGACTATACCGAAGCCATTTTTGCCGGATATATAAATTTTTCTAGAAATTGGGAAAAATGGGCTTTATCCATTGGGTTAAGAGCTGAAAATACAGATGTTACCGGAGATTCGAAATCACTTGGAGTGGTAAATACACAAAATTATTTAAACTGGTTTCCTTCCGGCACCGTTACATATAATCCGGAAAGCGGGAACCCCATAGGCATAAGTTATAAACGAAGCATTTCAAGACCCAGGTACCAAAGCTTAAACCCGTTTAAATATTTTGTTAACGAAACTTTTATATCTGAAGGAAATCCAAATTTAGTCCCATCAATTCGCGACAAAGTAACCCTTAGTTATACCCATAAAAATAAATGGATTTTTGAAGCATACTACGACCATGTCAAAAATCCGTTAACACTTTCTACTTTTATCAATAATGAAAATCAAACGTCTCAGCAGTTAGATATTAACGGCATTTACAACTATCAGTATAGTTTTGATGTTACTTACTTGGGCTTTATAACCTCTTGGTGGTATTCGCAAGTTGTAACCTCTACCTTTTATATGGAAAATAAATTTTATGCTATTGAAAGTACACCCGAAACATACTCTAACAATACCTTAGGTTTCTTCTCTAATGTGTTTAACCGATTTTATTTAACAAAAGACCGAAAGTTTTCTATGGACGTTACCTACTATTATCTTTCAAATATGATAGCAGGAACATTAGAATATAAAAACCAAAACCGGTTAAATATTTCCTTTTACAAATCATTATGGAATCGAAGAGCCAGCATTATAGTTGGTCTTGATGATGTTTTTAATACAATGAATATTCCTATTACTGTAAACTATTACAATCAAGATTTCTGGTATTTTCCCCAAGAGGAAAATAGATTGTTCAGGCTAACGTTTAAATATGATTTCGGAAATGCCCGATTACGTGATAATAACCGGAATAATACAACAGACGAGAGTGACAGGCTTAAATAATCCCCATTTCAATTAAAAGACTATTTTTGCACTGTAATGGCAAAAATAGGCAACATAGATTTAGGAGAATTTCCGTTGTTATTGGCTCCTATGGAAGACGTAAGCGACCCTCCTTTTAGGGCTCTTTGTAAAGAGCAAGGAGCCGATGTGGTTTATACCGAATTTATTTCAAGCGAAGGACTTATACGCGATGCTGCAAAAAGTACAATGAAGCTCGATATATATGAGTACGAGCGACCTGTAGGAATTCAAATTTTTGGAGCAAACCTAACTTCTATGCTCAAAACCGTTGAAATTGTTGAAGCCTCAAATCCCGACTTTATTGATATTAACTTTGGGTGTCCGGTAAAAAAAGTAGTAAGTAAAGGAGCGGGAGCCGGAATATTAAAAGATATAGACTTAATGGTGAAGTTAACCCGTGAAATGGTTAACCACACCAAGCTTCCTATTACCGTAAAAACACGTTTAGGTTGGGATCAGGACTCTATTAAAATTGTAGAAGTTGCCGAAAGGCTACAAGATGTAGGTTGTCAAGCCATTGCTATTCATGGGCGAACCCGCGCCCAAATGTATAAAGGAAAAGCCGACTGGAAACCCATCGCACAAGTTAAAAACAATCCCAGAATGCACATTCCTGTTTTTGGAAACGGAGATGTTGATTCGCCCGAAAAAGCAGTAGAAATGAGAGACAAATACGGGCTAGACGGAGCAATGATTGGTCGAGCAACAATTGGATATCCTTGGTTTTTTAGAGAGGTAAAACATTATTTTAAAACCGGAAAACACCTGCAGCCACCTACCATAGCAGAACGGGTTATTATGGCAAAAAGACATCTTAAAAAGGCAATTGCCTGGAAGGGCGAAAAACTTGGTGTTTTTGAAACCCGTAGACATTATTCAAACTATTTTAAAGGAATTCCCGGTATTAAACCATACCGTATGACAATGGTAACAAGCGATTCTTCTACCGACGTTTTTAAAGTGCTAGATGAAGTACAAGAAAAGTTTAAAAACTTCGAGGCTAAACATCTTCAATAAAATCCTTGCTAATTCTTGAAGAAGCTATTTTTGAAGAAATAATACCCAACAGTATAATAGTTATTAATACCACTACGATGTTAAAAAATGTCAGTTTAACCGGATAAGGTAGCGTTGCGGTAATATAAACAAGCGAATAATGCAATTGCAGTAAAACAAGTATTGCGCCTAAAACGACACCAATAATCCCGCCTGAAGCCGACATTAATATACCTTGGTAAAAAAATATTTTTCTAATTTCAGGTAATGTTGCCCCTAAATTATAAAGCGTTTTAATATTTTTTCTTTTGTCCAAAATCATCATAATTATAGAACCAATTACATTAAACAAAGCAATAATAAGGACCAAAGTGAAAATGAGATAAACCGCTAAATTTTCGGTATTAAGCATTTTGTTAAGCGTATCATTTTGTTGCAGTCTGTTTTTAATAACCACATCTTGATTAAAAAGAGTTAAAAGCTTTTTTCGAACAAATTCTTCTTCAGAAGCAGATCGTAATTTAATTTCAAGAGAAGAAATAGTTTGTTTATCAAAATCAAGTAAATTTCTTGCCAAATCTATATCACAAAAAACATATTTCCCGTCCAACTCTTCATTAATTTGATATACACCCGAAACCACTGCCTTTTCTTCCTTAAAAGCCTTAGAAACATTTAAAGGTGTTATTTGTCCAACACCCGGTTTAGGAACAAACAAATGCAACAAATCACTATAGTCTTGAATCCCTAATGACAATTTACTTGATGTTTCTAACCCAATAACCACTTCGTCTAAGGAAGAATCAAACCATTTTCCGTAAAACAAAATACTGTCTATCGGAATTACATTTACAAAGTTACCATCTACACCTTTTACATAAGCAATATGGCTTTTTCCTTTGTGTTGGAGGAAAGCACGCTCTTCAATAGTTTTAGAAAATGAATTAATTTGAAAAAGAGCTTGCAAACGTTCTTCAACATTTTTTGTAATAGTTAATGTTTTCCCTTTTTTAGGAATTACTTTTAAATCCGAATCAAAAACGGTTGTAAACTGAAGGCTAAATTCTTTTAGCCCCGAAAAGCCCGAAAGCACAATAAATAAAGACATAACTCCCGCCACAACACCAATTCCCGCTATGCGCGTGATAATATTAATAGCATTGTTACTGCTTTTAGAAAACAAATACCTTTTGGCGATGTAGAGAGAAAAAGACACAGACTATAATTTTTTTCTTTTTTGAAGTAAATCAGGGTTTTTTAATGGGTTTTCGTCACCTTTTACAGCCTTGTCAATTTGGTCAATATACTCCAAAGAATCGTCATTATAAAACTTCAAATCCGGCATTTTTCTAAGTTGATGTCGAACAACCTGAGCTACTTGATGTTTTATTTTTGACTTAACCAAGTCTAATTCGGAAATAATTTTTCGGGCATTTTCGACAGGGAAAATACTTACATAAACTTTTGCTATCGACAAATCGATAGTTACATTTACTTTTGTTACCGAAAGCAAAATATTAGCATGTCCGGCATCGCGAAGTGATTTTTGCAAAACAACAGCTAAATCGTTTTGTAAAACCCGCGCAATCTTTTTTTGTCTGTTACTCTCTAACATAAATTTGATTATAATTAATTATGCAAAAGTACTACAAATAAAGATTTGTTATTTTTGAAAACTAAATATCTTAAAAAATGCAAAAAATTGAACATATAGGCATCGCCGTAAAAAGCATAAAAGAATCCAACTTACTATACGAAAAACTATTGGGCTATTCACATTATAAAACAGAAGAAGTAAAATCTGAAGGAGTAAAAACCTCATTTTACATTTGTGGAGAAAGTAAGATAGAGCTGTTAGAAGCCACACACCCGGATAGCCCCATTGCAAAGTTTATTGAAAAAAAAGGAGAAGGAATTCACCACATTGCCTATGCGGTAAAAGACATAAACAAGGAAACACAAAGACTGGAAAAGGAAGGGTTTAAAATTTTAAATAAAACACCTAAAAGGGGTGCAGATAATAAATGGGTTGTTTTTTTACACCCCAAATCAACAGGCGGTGTTTTGGTTGAATTGTGCCAAGATGTAAAAGAATAGCAAAAAAAATCTTGTAGATTTTATAAAGAGTTATAAATTTGCACCTTGACTATAAATTGTAATTTGTAAGTCAACGGTCCCATAGCTCAGTTGGTTACCTGCCTGCCAGACGGCACGGCAGGCAGGGAGCACCGGTACACAATACGTTTTTACAATGATATTTGTATATGTTTTAAGAAGTGATAAAGACGGAAGGTTTTATGTAGGAATGACAGGAAATATTGAAAGAAGAGTACTTGAACATAATTCGGGAAGGACAAAAAGCACCAAAGGATTTATACCTTGGACACTGTTTTTTTATGAAAGATTTCCCGACTGGACAAGCGCAAGGAAAAGAGAAAAATATTTAAAAAGCGGATTTAGAAAACAATGGATAAAAGAAAAGTATAAACGGTCCCATAGCTCAGTTGGTTAGAGCACCTGACTCATAATCAGGGGGTCCATGGTTCGAGCCCATGTGGGACCACTTTTTGTTATAAGGAAGTAAAAGAATAAGATTTTTTATACTATTTAACCTGTGTTTTCGTTGATAAGTTTTGGATAATTTTTATTTTTTGTTTGTAGTTTAAAAAAAATTATTACTTTAGCCATTATATTATGCGACCCCAAATCGTACCCATATTAGCCGTAGTACTATTTTTTTTAAATAGTGCGTCTATGCTTGCGCAGTCTGTAAGCCCACCGCCTCCTAGACAAAATCGAGGTCCCGAGTTACCGATTGACTCCGATTTGATGGTGCTATTGAGCTTGGGAGTGTTGCTGGGTGTCTATGTGATGTATAAAAAAATTAAGAATAAGCACCCACAAGTTTAAGAACATATTTTCCTACAACGTCAAATTCCAAGTTTACCACATCACCAATTTGCATTTCTTTAAAGTTCGTATGCTCAAAAGTGTACGGTATAATGGCAACGCTAAACTCCTTCTCTTTAGAGTTTATTACTGTTAAACTTACTCCGTTTACTGTTATTGATCCCTTTTCAATGGTAATATTAGGAGAAGCGGAGTTGAATTTAAAAGTAAAAACATGACTTCCGTCCTCTTCCGTTTTTTTAATACAAACTCCAACCTCGTCCACATGACCTTGAACAATATGTCCGTCTAATCGTTCTCCCAACTTCATTGCGCGTTCTAAATTAACAGTATCGCCAACTTTTAAATGAGATAAGTTTGTTTTATCAAGTGTTTCTTTAATAGCGGTTACAACATAACTATCATTATTTACAGTTACAACAGTAAGGCAAACACCATTATGAGCAATGCTTTGATCGACCTTTAGTTGTTGTGAAAGAGAGCTCCGAATATGTATATGTAAATTACCGGAATTTTTCTCTAACTTAATAACTTTTCCTAAAGTTTCAATTATACCTGTAAACATGACTTTACAATTAATTACATTTGTACCACAAAATTATAATATAAAAAGGGATAAAGAGGAAAATGAATAAAGAAAATAAAATTAAAGTAGGAATATCTATAGGCGATTTAAACGGAATAGGCAGTGAGATTATTTTAAAAACCTTCAAAGATTCAAGAATGTTAGATTTTTGCACACCGATTATCTTCGCCTCGGCAAAAACAATGTCTCATTTTAAAAAAGTGTTTGATGTGAGTACTAATTTGCATGGCATCGACGATTTAAATAAAGTGCTTTCAAAAAAAATAAATATTTATAACGTTTGGAAAGAACCTGTTGAAATAAATTTTGGAAAAGAAGATAAAAAAATAGGCGAATATGCAATAAAATCTTTAGTTGCAGCCACGAAGGCACTTAAAGAAAATAAAATTGATGTACTGGTAACTGCTCCTGTTAACAAAACATCTATTCAGTCTGAAACGTTTAAATTTCCCGGGCATACTAACTATTTGGCCAAAGAGCTTGAAGGAAAAGCACTAATGTTTATGGTTTCTGACAAGCTAAAAGTAGGATTGCTTACAGACCATGTTCCCGTAAGTGAGGTTGCCGCACACATCACACCCGAGTTGATTCAAGAAAAAATTTCTATCATAATTCAATCTTTAAAACAAGACTTTGGTGTTATAAAACCAAAAATAGCAGTTTTAGGCATTAATCCTCATAATGGCGACCATGGTGTTATAGGTAATGAAGATGACACAATCTTAACGCCTGCACTTGTCGAATTAAGAAAAAAAGGAAACTTAGTATTTGGTCCTTATGCTGCCGATAGTTTTTTTGGTTCGGGAAACTACAAAAACTTTGATGCTATTATTGCCTCTTATCACGATCAAGGATTAATACCTTTCAAAACTCTTTCTTTCGGAAAAGGGGTAAACTTTACCGCTGGACTTTCTAAAATCAGAACCTCCCCAGATCACGGGGTAGCATATGACATTGCGGGAAAAAACCAAGCGTGCCACACCTCTTTTAAGGAGGCGGTTTTTGAAGCGATATCAATTTATAAAAAAAGAAAAGAATACCTTGAAATCACCAAAAATCCACTTCAAAAAAATCAACCGAAACCTTTTCAGAAAAAGATTTAAAAGAAATAAACCACAATATAAATATTTTTATATCTTTGCACCCGCCTTATTTGTATGAGGCAACTGTTAAACAGGCGTTTGATAATGAAAGAGCTGAAAGAATTTACAATCCCGTTTGTCGGGCTAAAACTCGGAGAACACCTGTTTAATTTTAAAATTAATAACACGTTCTTTACAAATTTTGATTTTGAAGATTTTAATAACGCAGCTATTAACATAGAAGTAGTGCTTCTCAAAAAACCAACTCTCTTGGAATTTACAATACAGTTTAAAGGATTTGTAAACATAAACTGTGACGTTTCCAATGAGGCATATGATCTAGATGTTTCCGGAAAGTACCATTTTGTAGTTAAGTTTGGCGATGAATTCAATAACGACAACGATGAATTGCTAATTATTCCTCACGGAAGCCATCAGGTAAATATTCAACAATACGTTTACGAAACAGTAGTATTGTCTTTACCCGTAAAAAAAGTGCATCCCGGAGTGGTTAACGGCACATTAAAATCTGAAATCTTATCAAAACTTGAAGAATACAGTCTTAATAAGACAACAAAAAACAAAGACGAAATAGACCCGAGATGGGATATCTTAAAAAAATTATTAACGGATAAAAAGAAAATAAGTAATGGCACATCCTAAAAGAAAAATCTCAAAAACCAGAAGAGATAAAAGAAGAACACATTACAAAGCAAAATCACCTCAAATCGCAACCGATCCAACTACAGGTGAAGCGCATTTGTATCACAGAGCACACTGGCACGAAGGTAAATTATATTACCGAGGTCAAATAGTTATAGACACTACCGAAGAAGTAGAGGCATAACATAATGATATTTTATTTTAAAAACTCTCGCAATCTTGTGAGAGTTTTTTGTTTTTTTACTTTCCTAAAATTTAAAAACAACGTATTTTGCACCTGTTTTTAACCATTTTTTAGTATTTTTCGCTCACTTTTAAGGAATTACAAGTAGTTATAGTGAATTTAATTAAAAAACATGAATAGAATAACAGCAGCCATAACCGCTGTAGGAGGCTATGTTCCGGACTACGTACTAACTAACCAAATGTTGGAAAACATGGTTGATACAAATGACGAATGGATAACAACACGCACCGGAATTAAAGAACGCAGAATTCTTAAAGAAGAAGGAAAAGGAACCTCTTATCTTGCCATACAAGCAGCAAAAAACCTTCTTGCAAAAAGCAAAACCAATCCAAAAGAAATAGATCTTGTCATATTATCTACCGCGACACCGGATATGCCCGTATCTTTTACCGGTGCTTATGTTGCTACAAAAATAGGTGCGGTTAATGCCTTTTCGTTCGATTTAACCGCCGCTTGTTCCAGCTTTTTATTCGGAATGTCGACAGCAGCAAAATATATTGAATCCGGAAGATATAAAAAAGTACTCCTTGTAGGAGCAGACAAAATGTCTTCCATTATTGATTATGAAGACCGAGCCACTTGTATTATATTTGGAGACGGAGGCGGAGCCGTATTATTCGAACCCAATACACAAGGATACGGAATTCAAGACGAAATACTTCGAACAGACGGCGAAGGAAGACCACATCTCAAAATAGAAGCCGGAGGCTCTATACTCCCGGCATCTAAAGAAACAGTCGAAAACAAACAACACTACGTATTTCAAGACGGAAGAACCGTTTTTAAATTTGCCGTTTCAAAAATGGCAGATGTATCGGAAGAACTACTAAATAATAATAAAATTGAAGAAATAGATTGGCTCGTGCCGCACCAAGCCAACAAACGCATAATTGATGCAACGGCAAACCGCTTAAATTTACCCGAAAAAAAAGTGATGATAAATATTCACAAATATGGAAACACCACCTCGGCAACACTTCCACTATGTCTGGTAGATTATGAAAAACAACTCAAAAAAGGAGATAAACTTGTTTTTTCCTCATTTGGAGGAGGATTTTCCTGGGGAGCAATATATCTCACTTGGGCATATGACTCAAAATAATAAAAACAACCAAAAACTAATAATATGGAATTAAAAGAAATTCAAAACCTGATTAAGTTTGTCGCAAAATCCGGAGCCAGTGAAGTCAAACTGGAAATGGACGATATTAAGATTACAATAAGAACCGGCGCACACCACAAACCCGAAGCAACTTATATACAACAAATGCCGGCTATAGCACAACCCCAACAAGTTGCTTCGCCACAACAGGAGGTACAAACACCACAAAAACAAACACCCTCCGAAACAACAAACGACTCAAAATACATAACCATAAAGTCTCCCATAATTGGAACTTTTTATCGAAAACCCGCACCGGACAAACCGGTATTTGTAGAAGTAGGTGATGCGATAAAAGAAGGAGATCCGCTATGCGTAATTGAAGCAATGAAACTATTTAACGAAATAGAAAGTGAAGTATCCGGAAAAGTTGTTAAAGTATTGGTAGACGATGCCACGCCGGTAGAATTTGACCAACCACTTTTTTTAATTGACCCGTCTTAAATTTGTCAAACCTTAAATCCCAAAATTAAACCCTATACAATTAGGATTTTTTATTTGAGATTTATTATTTCCAGAAGTTATGTTTAAAAAAATACTTATAGCCAATAGAGGCGAAATAGCTATGCGCATCATTAGAACGTGTAAAGAAATGGGCATTAAGACTGTTGCAGTATATTCAACAGCAGATGCAGACAGTTTACATGTTCGATTTGCAGACGAAGCGGTTTGCATAGGACCACCACCCAGTAATCAAAGTTATCTTAAAATCCCAAACATTATCGCAGCGGCAGAAATCACCAATGCCGATGCAATTCACCCGGGTTACGGATTTTTATCGGAAAATGCCCAATTCTCAAAAATTTGTAAAGAACACAATATTAAGTTTATTGGAGCCTCTTCGGAAATGATCAGTAAAATGGGCGACAAAGCAACTGCAAAAGCAACGATGAAAGCGGCAGGCGTACCCACCATCCCGGGCAGTGAAGGCTTGCTAAAAGACTTTAAAGACGCCGAGAAAATAGCAAAAAAAATAGGCTATCCGGTAATGCTTAAAGCCACAGCCGGAGGTGGCGGAAAAGGAATGCGTGCCGTATGGAATCCCGAAGATTTAAAAGAAGCTTGGGATAGCGCAAGACAAGAATCTAAAGCCGCGTTTGGAAACGATGGAATGTATATGGAAAAACTCATTGAAGAACCCAGACATATCGAAATACAAATTGTTGGTGACAGCACAGGTAAAGCATGTCATTTGAGCGAAAGAGATTGCTCTGTTCAAAGACGACACCAAAAACTTACCGAAGAAACCCCGAGCCCGTTTATGACTGAAAAATTACGTGACGAAATGGGAAAAGCCGCCGTAAAAGCTGCCGAATTCATAAAATATGAAGGTGCCGGAACAGTCGAGTTTTTGGTAGATAAACATCGCAATTTCTATTTTATGGAGATGAACACACGTATTCAAGTAGAACATCCCATTACCGAACAAGTAATAGATTTTGATCTTATTAGAGAACAAATAAAAGTAGCGGCAGGAATTCCTATTATTGGCATAAACTATGTTCCAAAATTACATGCCATAGAATGTCGAATAAACGCCGAAGACCCCTACAACAACTTTAGACCGTCACCCGGCAAAATAACTGTTCTTCACGCGCCGGGCGGACATGGAGTAAGGTTAGACACGCACGTTTATGCAGGGTACATAATACCACCTAATTACGACTCAATGATTGCAAAACTCATCACAACAGCTCAGACTAGAGAAGAGGCTATTGCAAAAATGAGACGCGCCCTTGAAGAATTTGTTATTGAAGGAGTAAAAACCACTATTCCGTTTCATCTTCAACTAATGAATCATCCGGATTTTATAGCAGGAAACTACACCACCGCTTTTATGGATGATTTTCAGATGAAAGAACCAGAAGATGAATAGAAAATTTTAAAAAAGCCGGCAATAATACCGGCTTTTTTAATTCTTAAAAAGAGATAAAATTACTTGTTTTCGTTATATCGTCTAGAAACTTCGTCCCAGTTTATTACATTAAAAAACGCATTAACATAATCGGGTCTGCGATTTTGGTAGTTTAAATAATAAGCATGTTCCCAAACATCAATTCCTAAAATTGGAGTTCCTTCACAACCCACATTTGGCATTAACGGATTGTCTTGATTTGGAGTAGAACATACCTCTACCTTACCTCCTTTGTGTACGGTAAGCCAAGCCCAACCGGAACCAAACCTTGTTTTAGCAGCAGTAGCAAATGCATCGGCAAATGCATCAAAACTTCCAAAAGCATCATTAATGGCTTCGGCTAAAGCACCGGTTGGTTTACCTCCGGCATTGGGAGCCATAATTTCCCAGTACAAACAATGGTTATAATACCCACCACCATTATTTCTAACGGCTTTATTGTTCATATCTAGATTTTCCAAAATAGCTTCAATACTTTTGCCCTCCATTTCGGTTCCGGCAATTGCGTTATTAAGGTTATTGGTATATCCTTGATGGTGTTTGGTTAAGTGTATTTCCATTGTACGCGCATCAATATAAGGCTCTAAAGCATCATAACTGTATGGTAATTTTGGTAATTCAAAAGGCATAATTTATATATTTAAAGGTTAAACTTACTTTTTTCAAAAATACATAATATTCTGTTTACTTTCATTAAAAAAAGTATGTATCGCTTATAATCCTATAGATAATTGTTATAATGTGTTTTTTCTAAACTTTATGTATCTTAGTAAAAAAAATAAATTTTGACAAACAAACACACCTTTACTATTTATGATGCTGCTGCCGGAAGCGGAAAAACATTTACGTTAGTAAAAGAGTATCTTTCGGTTATTTTGGGTGCGAAGCATAGCGACTATTATAAATATTTACTTGCTATTACTTTTACAAACAAAGCTGTAGCCGAAATGAAACAGCGTGTTCTTAACACATTAACAGAATTAGCCGAGTGGAATGAGGAAAAAAAACCTTCAGAAATAGCAAAAGCCTTATCTGAAGAAACCAATTTTACGTTTTCCGAAATGGCTTTAAAAGCAACTAATGTTTTAAAAGACATCCTAAACCACTATTCGAACTTTACTATTGAAACCATAGACGGCTTTAACCATAAACTTATAAGAACCTTTGCAAAAGAGCTAAAATTAGCAGCCAATTTTGAAGTTTTTTTAGACATCCCGCTTCTTATTTCTGAAGCGGTTGACAGGCTTATTAACAAAACCGGAGAGGACGAAAACAACACGCGTCTTATTTTAGATTACGCACTCGAAAAATTAGATGATGATAAATCTTGGGATATAACAAAAGACATAGCAAAAGCAGCCAAATTAATTTATGACGAAACACATGCAGATAAAATAAAAACGTTGCTGGAAAAAGACACCCAAACATTTATTAGTTTTAAAAACCAATTACTTTCAAAAAAAAGAAAATTATCTCAAGAAGCAAAAAAAATAGCCGAAGAAACACTTGCGCTTATCTCGCAATCGGGTATTGAATTTTCCGATTTTACCAGAAGTTCTATCCCTAACTTCTTTCAAAAAATAGCTCTTCAAAATTTTGATGTAAAATTTGAAAAACTTTGGGAAACCAATCTATTAGAAGGAAAACCAATGTACAACAAACCCTTCCCAAAAAAAGACCCGCACACCGCAACGCTAATGGATAAGATACAGCCCGAAATAACTAATAACTTTTTGCGTATAAAACAGCTTGTTTTTAAAATACAATTAACTGAGGCGTTATTAAAAAACATCACACCACTTTCGGTTATTAATTTAGTACAAAAGGAAATAGAGCAACTAAAAACAGAACGAAACATTTTGCCCATTTCAGACTTTAATAAACTCATTAACAAACAGATAAAAAATCAGCCCGCACCTTTTATTTATGAGCGTTTAGGAGAGCGTTTCCGGCATTTTTTTATCGATGAGTTTCAAGACACATCTGCCTTACAGTGGGAAAACCTAATGCCTTTAATCGAAAATGCTCTGTCGCAACAATACCATGACGGCAATAAAGGATCGTTGTTATTGGTAGGAGACGTAAAGCAATCTATTTACAGATGGCGAGGAGGTTTACCCGAACAATTTCTAAATCTTATAAATCACCACCAACCTTTTATAGAAAAACAACAGGTTAAAAGTTTAGACACAAACTATCGAAGCCGAGAAGAAATCATTAAATTTAACAACCGGTTTTTCAGTTACCTTTCCGGATATCTTGGAGACCCCAAACACAAAAAACTTTTTGAAGACGGAAACAAACAAAAACATACCAAAAAACAAGGCGGGTATATAAACTTCACTTTTGTGCTAGCAGACGAGGAAGAAGATAAAAAAGAAACACAAGCCAAGGAGGTTTTGGCAATTATAAAAAAACTAAAAGAAAATGATTATAACTACAAGGATATTTGCGTTTTAACTCGAAAAAATGAGGAAGCTGCTTATTTGGGAAAATATTTTATGGAGGAAGACATTCCGGTTGTTTCACCCGATAGTTTGTTACTGCAATATGCTTCAAAAATAAAATGCCTTATTGCTGTTTTAACACTTGCTATTTATCCGGAAAACGAACAAGCAAAAACAGAACTGCTTTACTTTCTTCACAAACACTTTGACCTGCAAATAGACCAACACACCTTTTTTTCGGAATTGCTAAACACCTCTCCAAAATCTTTTTCAGAAAAACTAAAAAGACACGGAATAAATTTAGATTTTCAAATACTACAAAAATCAGGACTTTATGAAGGATATGAATATTGTATTCAACAATTGGGTTTTAATAAAGAATCTGATGCATACTTGTTTGAATTTATGGATTTTGTATGGCAATTTGAACAACAGCCACTTACCGGAAAACAACTTTTTTTAGAACAATGGGAGCTAAATAAGAACAAGCTAAGCGTAAGTGCCAATGAAAGTATAGACGGTGTACAGTTAATGACAGTACACAAAGCAAAAGGATTGGAATTTGGAGTGGTAATTTTTCCATATGCCGAAAAAGACATTTATAAAGAAATAGAACCAAAAGCTTGGTATGTCTTAAATGAAGAACAAAACAAATATCCGTTTAACGAATTTTTAATTAATCACAACCAACAGTTGCAACAATACGGAGGAGAACAGGGAGTTCGTATTAGTGAAGAGCGAACCTATCAATTAGAATTGGATAATTTTAATATTTTATATGTTGCTTTTACGCGAGCCGTTGACCAATTATATGTGATTTCTGAAAAGCCTAAAGACACCCAAAAAGAAAAATCTATTTCAAAATTCAATCAGTTTTTTAAAGCGTATTTTTCTTCAATTAATATATGGAATGACGACCAATTAATCTATGAACAAGGGACTTTTTCCTCATCGGAAAAACAGGAAAGTAATAGTAATAAAAGGCTGCAAATTTCTCCTAATTATAACTCGGTATTTTCTGAAGTACAACAGCCAAAAATAGCTACCGGAAATGCTCTTTTATGGAAAAATAATTTACACCTTTCTGTTGAAGAAGGAAAAATGTTTCATTCACTTATGGCAAAAATTAAACACCATCAAGATTTTGATGCATTAAAACAAACCCAACCAATTAATCGGGAGATTAAAAACAAAATTGAGTTACTGCTCTCGCACCCTAAACTAACCTCACTTTTTGATGCTTCAGTGTCCCAAACTATTTATACCGAAAAAGAAATTTGTAATGCAAAAGGCGAAATTCTTATTCCGGATAGAATTAATATTTCTACCAACAATGAAGCGACAATCATAGATTACAAAACCGGAAGCAAAAACAGTTCGCATCGGTTACAAATTAATCAATATGCAGAAGCCTTGTATAGTATGGGATATAAGATTATTCGCAAATATTTGGTTTATATTTCAGAAACACATCCGGAAATAGTTGATGTGAATTAAAAGTGCTAAAGTTTACATAATGATTATCCTGTTTTTTTTAATCGTTCAGCACAATAAACCACAAAAATATAACACCCGAATATTTTACCGAAAAAAAGTACCTTTGTAGTATCAAAAACTAAAAAAAGAAATGTACGGAAAAATCAAAGAACACCTTGCTCAAGAATTGCAAGAAATAAAAGACAACGGATTATATAAAAAAGAACGAATTATCACTTCGCCGCAAGGAGCGGTAATTAAAATTGATACCGGAGAAGAAGTTATTAATTTTTGCGCCAATAATTACTTAGGATTGTCCGACAACAAAGAGGTAATTGAAGCTGCAAAAAAAGCAATGGACACACACGGTTACGGAATGTCTTCGGTGCGATTTATTTGCGGGACTCAGGATATTCATAAAGAATTAGAGCAAAAAATAGCCGATTTTTATCAAACAGAAGACGCCATTCTTTATGCGGCAGCTTTTGATGCAAACGGTGGTGTTTTTGAACCCTTGCTAACCAAAGAAGATGCTATTATCTCAGATTCATTAAACCATGCCTCAATAATAGATGGTGTACGTCTTTGTAAAGCAGCGCGTTATCGATACGCAAACAGCAATATGGAAGATTTAGAAAAACAACTTATTGCTGCAAATAACAACGGTGCCAGGCATAAAATAATAGTAACAGACGGAGTTTTTTCTATGGACGGAATAGTTGCTCCTCTCGATAAAATATGCGATTTAGCCGATAAATATGATGCTATGGTTATGGTAGACGAATGTCATGCGACAGGATTTATAGGAAAAACAGGAAGAGGAACACCGGAAGAAAAGGGAGTTATAGGAAGAGTAGATATTATTACCGGAACACTTGGTAAGGCTTTAGGCGGTGCAATGGGAGGCTACACAACCGGAAAAAAAGAAATAATAGAATTGCTTAGACAACGGTCACGACCGTATTTGTTTTCTAACTCCTTGGCTCCTGCCATAGTTGGCGCATCTATAAAAGTTTTTGATATGTTGGCAAACGACACCACATTAAGGGATGTGCTACGGTCTAACACTCAGTATTTTAAAAACAGAATGAAAAAATCAGGATTTGATATTATTGATGGTGATTCGGCAATTGTTCCCGTTATGTTGTATGACGCTAAACTTTCTCAAACAATGGCAGACATGCTGTTAGACGAAGGAATATATGTGATAGGTTTCTTTTACCCGGTTGTACCAAAAGAAAAAGCAAGAATACGGGTACAACTATCAGCCGCTCACACCAAAGAACATCTTGATAAAGCGATAACGGCTTTTACAAAAATTGGAAAAAAATTGGGGGTGATTTGATTAAAACCGTAAATTTTGTATAGATTTACGCTATAATTCTAAAAAAATTCATAAATTTGCTTTTGTTAATTACTAATAACAACTTACTTTTGCAGTCAATAACACTTAAAAATTAAACAATCGAATATGAAACATTTTAGCAAATTTTTAGTTGCTTCCCTGCTAGTCTTAGGACTAAGTACGGTAAACGCACAAGATCAAAACAACCCTTGGGCTTTAGGAGTTGGGGTTAATGTTGTAGACTTTTTTCCTATTGGTATTAGCGATACCGGCAGATTTGGAGAAGCTACGAAAGGAAATATCTTTGACGAGTATTTTAACCTAAATGACCATTACAATATTGTACCGGTTCTTTCGCGTGTGAGCATTAACAGATATATTGGAAGCGGTTTCACTTTTGGAGTTGCCGGTGCTGTAAACAAAATAACCAAAGTAGGTGATGCAAGTGTAGACGATTTGTCTTACTATTCGGTAGATGGAGAAATAAAGTATGCTTTAGGGCAAACGCTAAAAACAGGATGGTTTGACCCTAATCTTGGTATTGGTGGTGGCTACACTTGGGTTGATGATATAGGATTTGGAACAGCTAACGTCATCGCCGGAGTTGATTTTTGGCTTTCAGAAAGTTTAGCACTTCAATTACAATCAACATATAAACATGCTTTTGAAGAAAACTACGGAGCAACACATTTCCAACACGTAGTTGGTATTAAATTTAAATTTGGTGGAAAAGATACAGACGGCGATGGTATATACGACCAAGATGATGAATGCCCTGAAACCCCGGGTCTTCCGGAATTTAACGGTTGTCCTGATACAGATGGAGATGGTATCGAAGATAGAAACGATGCCTGTGTTAACACTCCCGGTGTAGCCGAATTTAATGGTTGTGCAGATACAGACGGTGATGGTATTGCCGATCCTCAAGACGCTTGCCCTAATACTCCCGGTATTGCAGCTCTAAACGGATGTCCGGATTCTGACGGCGACGGTATCAAAGACAGCGAAGACGCTTGTCCAAACGAAGCCGGACCAAAAGCTAACAAAGGTTGCCCTTGGAAAGACGGTGACGGCGATGGCGTGTTAGATAAAGACGATAACTGTCCAGAAGTAAAAGGTACAGTTGCAAACAAAGGTTGTCCTGAAGTAACCGAAGAAGTTGTTAAAACCTTAAATGAATATGCTAAAACTATCTTATTTGACACAGGAAAATCTTCTATAAAAGAACAATCTTACAAAGTATTAAACGATATTGTTGCTATTATGAAAGAATATCCTAACGCTCATTTTGCAATCGAAGGACACACAGATAGTGTGGGATCTGCAAGCTCAAATATGAAACTTTCTGACGATAGAGCAAACTCTGTAATGCAATACTTAATTTCTAACGGAGTTGCATCATCTCATTTAAGCGCACAAGGTTTTGGAGAAGATAGACCAATTGCTTCTAACAAAACTAAAGCCGGAAGAGCTTTAAACAGAAGAGTAGAAATAAGATTAGTGAAAAACTAATTATATAATACTAAATTAATTTTTAAAAGAGGCTGTCTCAAAAGGACAGCTTTTTTTGTATAAAAAAAACGGGAGATTTTCTTCTCCCGTTCCTAAAGATTTTGTATCTTTATGTATGCAAAGTTCATCAAATATAACA
>JALWKK010000111.1 GCA_027081505.1 Flavobacteriaceae bacterium | reverse complement strand
TTGGTAGACGCGCTGGATTCAAAATCCAGTTCCCTCGGGAGTGTGGGTTCGATTCCCACCTTGAGTACCATTTTAAAGAGGCTGTCTAAAAACAATTTAGGCAGCCTTTTTAGATTATATAATTTTTGGTTTTTAGTCTTCATTTTATTGATAGATTATTTAAATAGTACCTAGTTAAAATGCAAAGCGTTTTTTACATCGCTAGACTCATTTTTTTAAGATTATGTGCCATTGCAATGAGTCCTATTTCTGTTTCTACTTTTTCTATCCCCCTTAACATAAACCTTTTGAAGCCCATATTGTGTTTTATATTACCAAAAACAGCCTCAACATCCCAACATCTCTGTTTTCTATGTGCAATACCTTTTAGACTTAGGAGTTTTTGTTTTGCTTTCGCTTTTAGTCTGATAAGTTTGTGATTCCTCTCTACAATCCTGTTACCTTTAGATTTGTGGCACAAGCTTCTAAGTTGACAACCTACGCAGTTTTTAGCTTGATATCTGTCTATTTTTTGTTCATATCCAGTAGTTGTCTTTCTTAAATAACTACCTATATTTTCCATTGCTTGCCCCATGGGACAATAATAAGTATCTGTTTCATTATTGTAAAATAGCCTGTTTGTTGCAAAAGGTTTTTTGTATTTACCTCGTTTTTCATCCAATTGCTCTTTGTGGAAGCGGTTATATTTTACAAAAGCTTCTATAGCATTATCCTCTAGGTAGCTATAGTTTTCTTGACTTCCGTAGCCTGCATCTGCTGTAAGAGTTTCAGGGGCTTTTCCATAACCTTCTATAAAGTCTTCGGAGTGTTCGATAAGTGTTGTAGTATCTGCGGTGGTCTGTGCAAGTGTATAGTTTGCTATAAATTGATTATTGGTGGATGCTTGTAAATTGTAACCAGGTTTGAGTTGTCCATTTAACATGTGGTCTTCTTTCATTCTCATAAAAGTAGCGTCAGGGTCTGTTTTACTCATAGAGTTACGTCTGCCCATTTGCTGCTCGTACTTATTATACTTGGCAATATTAGTTGGCCAGTTTCTCTTTGCGTAGTTTAGTTTTTGCTTTACTTTTTTATCGATATCTTTTCCTTCTAAAGCTTGGTTGATTGTATTGATGGTTTGAGATACTTCCTTAGGGTCTATTGCTTCAAAATTATCAGGTTCGTTGGGTTTTTGCTCTTCTTCAGCATATATAGTTTCCACATATCGCCACAAATCTTTGAGCTGTGATTTGATACGGGCACGAGAGGTCTTGATACTTTTGCCCCAAACAAAAGTATAGCGATTTGCGTTTGCCTCTATTTTTGTGCCATCAACGTAAATATCTTTAAGACTCAAGTATCCCTGCTCTGCTAAGAGAATCACTACTTGGTTAAAGATTTTTTTGAATTTGCCTTTGAGTTTACCTGAACGAAAATTACTGATGGTATTATGGTCGGGTTGAATACATCCACTGAGCCACATAAAGTGAACATTCTCCCCTAAAGCTTGTTCAATTTTACGAGATGAATATAAGTTACGCAGATACCCGTATATTAAAATTTTTAGTAAATCTCGCGGATGATAACTAGAGGTTCCGCCGCCTTTATATGTGTTTTCTATAGTGCGGACATCTATCTGATCTAAAATACTATTTACTATACGAACTGGATGATTCTTCGGAATAAAATCATCATAACTTGGAGGGAGAAGACTCAACTGTTTCTGATTATTGGTCTTCCAAACGACTTTGTTTTTCATACCATGAAAATACAAAATATAACGCTTTATTCAAAATTAATACATAAAAAAAAGAGACTGCCTTTTTAGACAGCCTCTTATTATTGAAAAAAAAATACTATTTTTGCCCTTTGAACAAACGTTTGAAACTTTCCTTATGAGCCAAAAAGTGTTACTCAACGCAAAAGAATTTGAAATTACATTACACCGTTTGGCTTGCCAATTAATCGAAAATCATGACGATTTTA
>JALWKK010000110.1 GCA_027081505.1 Flavobacteriaceae bacterium | reverse complement strand
TTAGCAATGGGATAACCGGTAGCTTTAGATGCTAAAGCAGAAGATCGCGATACTCTAGGATTAATTTCAATCGCAATAATATCTTCTTTTTCATCTGGGCTAACGGCAAATTGCACGTTGCAACCACCTGCAAAATCACCAATGCTACGCATCATTTTAATGGCTAAATCTCGCATACGTTGATAGCAGGTATCGCTAAGTGTCATTGCCGGCGCTACAGTAATAGAGTCACCGGTATGTATGCCCATTGGATCCATATTTTCGATAGTACAAATAATAACGACATTGTCATTGTTATCTCTAAGTAATTCCAATTCATACTCCTTCCAACCCAATAATGCCTTGTCAATTAATACTTCGTGAATGGGTGATGCTTCTAAACCTCGTGTGAGTAATTTATCGAAATCTTTTTCGGTATGTACAAATGATGCGCCACTTCCTCCCAAAGTAAAGGAAGGACGAATTACTAACGGAAAACCAAATTCTTGTGCAATTTCTTTTCCTTTTAAAAACGAATTGGCAATCTTTGCCGGAGCAACCGGCACACCTATACGTTTCATTAAATTTTTAAACTGGTCTCTATCTTCGGTTATATTAATAGCAGCTATATCAACACCGATTATTTCAACATTAAAGTCTTGCCAAATTCCTTTTTCATCGGCTTCAATGCATAAATTTAGAGCTGTTTGTCCTCCCATAGTAGGAAGTACAGCATCAATTTGCGGATGTTCTTTAAGAATTTTTACAATAGATTTTGTCGTAAGCGGTAAAAGATAAATGTGGTCAGCCATTGTGGGATCGGTCATAATGGTTGCCGGGTTTGAGTTTATGAGTATGGTTTCTATTCCGTCTTCGCGCAATGAACGAAGTGCTTGTGATCCGGAATAATCAAACTCACAGGCTTGTCCTATAACAATTGGACCAGAACCTATTATTAGAACAGATGAAACGTTAGGATTTTTTGGCATAATTAAAAACTTTTTCGGTGATAAAAATACAATGGTTTAGGTATAAAAAAAAGGTGCTGCTTATAAAACAACACCTTTTTATATATTAAATTATTAACATTATTTCTTGTGACGTGGCTCCGACGAGACAGTTAGTTTTTTACGACCTTTAGCTCTTCTGGAAGCCAATACTTTTCTTCCGCTTACAGAAGCCATACGCTCTCTAAAACCGTGTTTATTTCTTCTCTTTCTTTTTGATGGCTGAAATGTTCTTTTCATTACTAAATTTTATTAAAAATAATCGCTTTTAGTTATCTTTACCTTCGCCGGTAAAAGTCGGGTGCAAATATACAATCATTTTTTACTTTGCCAAACGTATTTATTAAAATATTTCTATTAGTTTTTTATACCTTTGTAGGCTAAAAAAAATATCGGCTATGTTTAATAAAAATATAAAATTGGTCCTCGCTGTACTAATTATTGGTCTTGCTGTCTGGCAATTTACCGAAGGCAATATAGGAAACGGAATAATGTACATACTCCTGGCTTCGGTATTTGTGTTTCTTTATTTTAAAAATGAACTAATTCTTTTAGCTTTCCTCCAATTGCGAAAACAAAACTTTGACGGTGCCAAAAAATGGTTAGACAAAATTAAAAATCCTGAAGCTGCTCTTGTAAAAAAGCAACAAGGTTACCTTAATTATCTCAACGGACTTATGGTTTCGCAAACAAATATAAATGAAGCCGAAAAATATTTTAAGAAAGCCATTTCGTTAGGATTATCTATGAATACCGATTTGGCAATGGCAAAACTAAATCTTGCCGGAATAGCAATGACCAAAAATCGTAAACGCGAAGCGCAAGCACTGCTTACCGAAGCCAAAAAATTAGATAAGCACAATATGCTTGGTGAGCAAATTAAAATGATGCAACAACAAATGAAAAAAGTGAGTATTCCAAAACAACAATTTGGTAAGGGTGTTCGTGCAGGTCGAGGAGGCAGAAGATTTTAAAACTATCTGTTCAACTAACACTCTATTTAAAGTTTTTTTTAATAAATCTCCTTACCAATATATTAATTTTTCAAAACATAACCTGTGAACATTGACGTTCTAGACTCAAAAAAAAACATCTTAATTCAGGGAGCAAAACTGCACAATTTAAAAAATATTTCGGTTGCTATTCCTAGAAATAAACTTGTGGTTATCACCGGTTTATCGGGTAGTGGCAAGTCAAGTTTGGCTTTTGACACTTTATATGCAGAAGGGCAACGCAGGTACGTAGAAAGTTTGTCATCCTACGCCAGACAATTTCTTGGTAGACTAAACAAACCAAAAGTAGATGCCATCAAAGGTATCGCTCCGGCTATTGCAATAGAGCAAAAAGTAAATTCTACAAACCCGCGATCTACTGTTGGTACGTCAACCGAAGTGTACGACTATTTAAAATTACTCTACACTCGAATTGGAGTAACTTACGCTCCCGCCTCAGGCAAAAAAGTAAAAAAAGATACCGTAACCGATGTAGTTAACTACTTAAAAACCGTACCCGAATCTTCAAAATTACTATTACTAGCTCCAATTATTTTGGAAGAAGGAAGACCCCTTAAAAACAAATTGAATGCATTGATACAACAGGGTTTTTCCAGAATAAAAATTGGTGATGAGATTGTTAAAATAAGCACTATTTTAAATGAAGAAATACAGCCGTTACAAGAAAATCTATTCTTAGTAGTTGACCGTGTAATCATTAAAAAAGAAGAAGATTTTTTAAACCGAATTGCCGATGCGGTCGAACTTGCTTTTTTTGAAGGAAAAGGAACACTTTTTATCGAAAATATTACAACTAATAGTATCGAAAAATTTTCAAACAAATTTGAAGCGGATGGCATCACTTTTCTTGAACCCAATGTGCATCTTTTTAGTTTTAATAATCCACATGGTGCTTGTCCTGTTTGTGAAGGATACGGTGATGTAATAGGTATTGACGAAGATTTGGTGATTCCCAACACAGCATTATCGGTTTTTGAAAATGCTATTTTTGCTTGGCGGGGTGAACGTATGAGTTGGTATAAAGACCAATTGGTAAACCACGCCTATAAATTTGATTTTCCCATTCACAAACCTTGGTACCAACTTACACCGCAACAAAAACAGTTGGTATGGGATGGAAATGACTTTTTTACCGGTTTAAGCGATTTTTTTAAAGAACTGGAAACTAAAAGTTATAAAATTCAAAACCGCGTTATGCTTTCGCGTTATCGCGGAAAAACGATTTGTAGAGCCTGTAACGGTAAAAGGCTTAGACCCGAAGCACAATATGTAAAAGTGGGTGGTAAATCCATACAAGAATTGGTTGAACTACCATTAGACCAACTCATTATCTTCTTTGACAACTTAAAACTTACCAACCACGAACAACAAATTGCCAAACGACTTTTATTAGAAATTAAGAACAGACTTTCATTTTTAATTAATGTCGGTCTATCATATTTAACCTTAAACCGAAAATCCAATACCTTATCCGGAGGCGAATCACAACGTATAAATTTAGCTACTTCCTTAGGAAGTAGTCTGGTTGGTTCTATGTATATTTTAGATGAACCCAGCATCGGCTTGCATCCTAAAGATACACAAAAATTAATACAGGTTTTGCAGTCGTTACGCGATATAGGAAATACCGTAATTGTGGTAGAACATGATGAAGACATTATGAAAGCAGCCGATTATATCATCGATATTGGTCCGGAAGCGGGAACTTTTGGAGGTGAAATAGTGGCAACCGGTACTTATAACGAAATACTTAATGCCAAAACACTAACCGCCGACTACCTTAACGGAAAAAAAGAAATTCCGATACCCGAAAAAAGAAGAACTCATAGCGGAACGATTCAATTAACAGGCGCACGCCATAATAATTTAAAAAACATTGATATCACCATTCCGTTAAACTGTTTTACAGCAGTAACAGGCGTTTCAGGAAGTGGAAAAAGCACATTGGTTAAAAAAATAATTTATCCGGCACTACTTAAAAAAATTGGTGGTTATGGCAATAAGCCCGGACAGTTTACCGATATTTCCGGAGCTATATCAAAAATTTCGAATATCGAATTTATAGACCAAAATCCTATTGGACGCTCCAGCCGTTCTAATCCGGTAACTTATAGTAGGGCGTATGATGACATTCGCACCTTATTTGCCTCACAAAAACTATCAAAAATCAGAGCCTACACAGCCAAGCATTTTTCATTCAATATTGACGGTGGCAGATGTGATAACTGTAAAGGAGAAGGTGAAGTAACCATTGAAATGCAATTTATGGCAGATGTTCATCTCGAATGTGAAGTCTGCAAGGGAAAACGATTTAAAAAAGAATTATTAGAAATTACATTTCATGATAAAAACATTTACGATGTTTTACAAATGACAGTAGATGAAGCTATTGCATTTTTTATGTTGCATAATCAAACCAAAATTATAAAAAAATTACAACCGCTTCAAGATGTAGGTTTGGGTTATGTACAGTTAGGACAAAGCTCTTCTACCCTCTCGGGAGGTGAAGCACAACGCATTAAATTGGCTTCCTTTTTAATTAAGGGAAATTCACAAGAAAAAACACTTTTTATTTTTGATGAACCGACCACCGGACTGCATTTTCATGACATCAACAAATTGCTCAACTCCTTTTATGCGCTCTTAGAAAACGGGCATACTATAATGGTAGTTGAACATAATTTGGATTTAATTAAATGTGCCGACTATATTATTGATTTAGGTCCCGAAGGAGGAGAAAAAGGCGGATATGTTGTAGCTCAAGGAACTCCAGAAGAGATTGTTAAACAAAAAAAATCTGTTACAGGAAAATTTTTGAAAGAAAAATTTTGTAACTTGCCATAAAAAAGTTATGAAAACAAAATTATTCTTCCTCTTCTTAGTAATAACTGTAAGCGAAACTTTTACTCAAAATTATATTCCAATGTTACATCCGGATAACAGTTGGAAAGTTGCCATTTTTCTCAACCCATACAACCCTCCCAACCCACCTAACCCGGAAACTCTCTATGAATACTATTCGATTGGAGATATCGAAACTTTTAACAATCAAGATTATTACAGAATAATCCTTAATAATAGTCCGAGCTGTTTGTTAAGAGAAGACAGTAATGGCAAAGTATACCTATATGACGAATCAACCAACGAAGAAAGTCTTTTGTTTGATTTTACATTACAAACCGGAGATACATTTTATATGGCAGGCAGTGCTTACGAAAATTACAATTTTTGCTCATATTTTGCAATAGCAGGGTATGATGACCTCACCGTTCAAAGTGTCGATTATCAAGAGATTGCAGGTCAACAAAGAAAAGTTATAACCTTTCATCAAAGTGGTTACTATGGAAATTTTCAATGGATTGAAGGCATTGGAAGCAGAAATGGTTTTGCCTTAATGTGGGAAATGATAGATATTACAGATGGATCCTTGTTGTCTTGTTTTCAAAACAATCAAGGTACATTTTTGTTTAATGGAGCGACATCTTGCAATCTTGATACTTCCAACTTTAAAGCCAATTTTACTTCTGTTATTTTCCCAAATCCTGTAACAGCTGTCTCGAAAGTACAATTTTCTTCAGAAATTACTATTGATACAATAAAAATTTATGACCTAACCGGAAAATTAATCTCCGAAGAAAAAATTAATACTACAAATTTTATGCTAAATAGGTCAAAGTTTAATCCCGGTATCTATTTTCTTCAGTTCTTTAACAACCATAAACTAATTTCAAATACAAAATTTGTCGTGAACTAAATTTAGAATAAATCAAGTCCTTTTTTAAGTTTAATATACGATAGGGTCATAGTGTTAATAATTTCTTAAAAATCAATCCAGTCCTAAATAAATTTTAGGACAAAACAAAAGTATTGCTTTTATAACAATCCTTCTTAAAAGTTTACTAAATTGGCTCTTGTTCCTACAAATGATTTGAAATGAAGCAATTGTTTGATGTCTCTAAAAAATATTTCTATATCCCAACGACTTTTATATGGTTCGCTTATGGTATTAATGCCCACTTAAAATTATTGGTTACAGTTCTATTTCTTAATTGTTTTTATCGTCTCAAATAGCTACTCGTCTTAATCGTTTAGGATATTTTTCTTTTGCTTTTCCTGTGCGCTCTATTATATCGTCCTTCAAAATATGTTGGTGTCTGTTTTGGGGGATATTACAGATTTACTTTTACCAAAATGGCATAAGAACATAGAAATAAGATGTGACCTACCGTCAAATCCTTTTTGATATTTATCTGTTTTATGCTTTTTAACTGATTTTTGAAAAATTTGACCAAAAAGAGTTATATCTGTCATAAGAGAATGTGTTTTTTTGTTCAGCTCAAATTTAATTGTGATACTTAAAACTCATTCTCTATTTTAATCTTTTTTAAAACGTTTAGGACAGGATTGATTAATAATCTTTCTGCACAAGATTTTAAGCGTCTTTTTTTGAACAAAAGAAAAGAAGTTTAGTCAATTTATTGCACTTATTTTATTTCCTTGAAGTTGTTATTTTTTTTCTTTCTTTTTTTTCACTGCCAACACACATCTACTTTATTAGAGACAAAAAAATAGAGAGAAAAGTTGCGACAACATAAAACACACCACATATATATCGAATTAGAGAATACATCAATTTTCAAATCTCTATGAAATCATAGATTTTTTACATCTACCGGAATTCATAGATACATCCCACAAATTGTTGAATAATTTTGCGTGCGAATGCATAATAAAACTTAAAACTTATAATCAATTAAAATATACAGAGATGAAAAAAATAACTGTTTTACTATTATTTATAGGTCAAATAATATTTGCCAATAATTTGACCATTACCAATGTTACAAAGACAAATACTAACTCTTTAAGTTTTGATGTGAGTTGGGATAACTCTTGGTTGACTTCCACATACAGAGATGCCTCTTGGATATTTTTAAAATTCAAAAACAGTTCCGGGGTGTGGCAACATTTGGACCTTACCGGTGCAACGGTGAGTGGTTTTACCCTAGATACTTTCTCTGACAAAGGTGTAATGATTTCTAGGGAGTTTAGCGGAACAGGAACCGTAAGCGGTAGTGTAACAGTGTATTTTGACAGTTCCGGATTGGGACCGTTCCCGGATTTTAAGGTTTTTGGTATTGAGATGGTATATATTAACCAAGGGGCTTTTTGGGTTGGAGATGGTGAAGATTTCGGATATAACTATAACTTTCATCAAGGAGATAACACAGAGTTACCTTATTATGTAGCTGATAGTGGAATAATCACAGTAGGAAATACTGCAAGCGATATATCAGCAAATGGTGATTTATCCATTGACATTCCGGCCACCTATCCAACCGGGTTTGATGAATTTTACATAATGAAATACGAACTTTCGCAAGAACAATATGTAGAATTTTTAAATACATTAACAGCACAGCAACAACAAGCAAGAACCCGAAGTGATTTATCTGCCATAACAAGTGCAAACAGGTTTGTTATGGTAAATAATAATTATCCTGGTAGAAGAAATTCTATCGCTTGCGATGATAATGCTACGAATACCGCTCCCATAACTTTTTACTGTGATCTTAATAATAATGGCGTTCCAAACGAAATTAATGACGGACAAAATGTTGCTTGTAATTATTTAACTTTTAATGATTGTTTGGCTTATCTTGAATGGGCAGCTTTACGTCCTTTGACCGATATGGAATATGAAAAAGCAGCAAGAGGCTCGGCATATCCTACTCCCGGTGAATTTGCAAACGGAACTACACTTCTTACCAGTGTTAGTGGTTTAATGAATCCCGGTCGACCAAATGAAATTGCAAGTAATATTAACACCGATGGTTTAAGTAATATGGGCAATAACTCCGGTAGTCCTATTAGAGTTGGTGGTTTGGCTAATGCTACATCTACACGACTGCAATCAGGAGGAAGCTTTTTTGGAGTTATGGAACTTTCGGGAAACATTACAGACCTAGTTGTTTTTACAAATGACCAGTCATTAACATACACTTATACTTTTGGAAGTGGTCAACTTGATCCTTCAGGTAGTTCTACAACTTGGAATGGTAACTTTACACGTTACACCAGTAAAGGTGGAGGTTATTACGCAGTGTATTCAGGCACTAGTATATCACATAGGTTACCGGAATCGGATTTTGATTTAACAAATATCTATACCTATAGTCAATTTGGATTAAGAGGCGCAAGATAAGTCATGAAAAGAATATTTTTAATATTAGCATTTGGATTAAATTATAATATTAATTCTCAAATTTACTTGGGTGGGAATGGAGATGGATTCTCATCAAGTAATTACGCAGAAGTCCAAAGTATATTCACTGGCGGAATAGCAGACGGTTTTTCATCAAGTAATTACAACGAAACTCAAAATATCTTCGCAGGCGGAATAGCAGACGGTTTTTCATCAAGTAATTACAACGAAACTCAAAATATCTTCGCAGGTGGAATAGCAGACGGTTTTTCATCAAGTAATTACACCGAAACCCAAAATATCTTTGCCGGAGGAATTGCTGATGGTTTTTCGATGAGTTTATACAACGAAAACCCAAATTGTTCAGATAACGTAACTGTTTGGGATGGTACAAATTGGTCTAACGGAATACCCGACGTTACGATGCAAGTGCTTTTTGACGGAAATTTTTTAACAGCAAATCAAGGTAGTTTGGATTTATGTTCCGGTTCAATTTCCGATACCAAACGTGTATTTATCGGTGCAAATACATACCTTAATGTGATAAGTAATTTTGTTGTAAACGGAAAATTAATCGTTGAACACCAAGGATCTTTTGTGCAAAACGATAATGATGCAACTGTTACCAACGACGGAAGCATTAACGTAATCCTTACCACACCCAACCTTGCATCCCGCGACTTTATGGTATTGGGAAGCCCGATGACCGCCGAAACCCGTAACGGTGTGTTTAACTCGGCTTTCTTGGTACTCAATCATACTACGGAAAACTTTGTACCCAACCCCG
>JALWKK010000109.1 GCA_027081505.1 Flavobacteriaceae bacterium | reverse complement strand
TTTGTTAGTGTATTTGAAAAATCAAAATATGAATATTTAGGGTGCAAATAATAATTGTAGCGTCTATTTTTTTTATCATTTTTTATTTTAACACCTAAAAAATATCTATCTGTAACAGCGTAAAAAGTTGTATTAGATTGTATATTCTGACTTTTATTAGTTAGAAATTCAGGTTCTAAAGTTACAGATATACCTTTTTTAAAACGTTTTGTTATAGCGGTAGAAATAGCAACATATTTACTTTCTAATTGATTATTTTGAACGTAAATAAATGGCGAGTTTATGTTGTTTGAATATAAATCTAAGGTATTAGATATTCCTATTAATGTTGCAAAAACTATATTTATTTTTGATTCTTTAAAATCTTTAAAAACAGAAAACTCAAAAACATCTTCTTCTTGAGGCGTAATTGATGTTGCTGGCGTTTTAATTGTTTGAAAGTTTACTAGTGAGTTCCCAACAATTAATTTATCTAATGGAAAAGATGACAGTCTATTGTTGTATTTTAAAGATGTATTAAAGCCGTGGTTTGAATATTTTAGTGCTAAACCATAATTTAATCTTTGCTTCTTTTTTGTACTGCTCTCAATAGTTTGATAGTCTAAAATTGAATATTCAAACGAATTAGAAATCGAAATATCGCCAATGCTTAATCTGTAATTTAAAAAAGGTTTGTAATTACTTATTTTATAGGTATTACTTGGCACAGTGAAATTTTGTAAAACACTATTTGTGAGTAAATTCTTAGAATTTAATTCATACGTTAACTTTCTGTTATGATAGACATTACCAACATTAAAAACACCTATTTTACTCTCAATTTGGAACATAACACTCGAAATAAAATTACGCTTCTCTGTCCTTTCATTTTGTTCTAAATTAAAAACAGCATCTCCATTGCTATCTATTAATTCAAATAAATAAAAAGAATTGTTATGATTAAAGACAGTATTAGAAATTCCGTTAACAATAGCGTAGGAGGATTTCACTTCTAAACCTATCTTTTCATTTATTTTAGTCTCAAATTTAAAATTATTATAATTTTTTAAATTTAATTGATCTGAATTTAAATGATAAAATTCATTTGAAACCAAGTTTTCTTGTCCAAAATTTGAGTTATTATAAACCAAATTTGTGTTTAAAACTATTTTTGTTTTTTTAGTATCATATTTTAGTTCCAATTTATTTTTAGATGCTATCTCCTTTAAATTATTACTTTCTGTAAAGATATTTGTAGGATTATTAATTATTGTTTGTTCATATATTCTTGATTTCCCTATGTTATCTATTGAATTGTAAGAACCAAAAAACAAGTTAAGTTTTTCATTAAATTCATATTTTGAAGTAAACCCAACGATACGTTTTTCATTTTCATTATAATTATTAAATCCGTAAAGTTCTTCTTGATAGTTTTCTTTTTCTGTTAGGGATTTAAAGTCAGCAGGAAGTTCAAATATCTTTTGAAGAGCCTCTTCGCCAATATGCTTAATGTTCTTTAAAGAAATAGTCTGCTTTCCAAAATCATCAAGTTCAGCAAATAAATGAAATTTAGATTTGTTTTTTAGAGAAAATAGATTTGTATAGCCTCCAAAATTAAGTCTATTTTGGTAACCAGTTGTTTGTCTAATTTTACCAAAAACAGATTGCTTAAAATCATCTTTTAATTTTATATCGAGTATCACATATTTTTCGGTATCCAAAAGGCTTTCTTTTAGTTTAGATTTTTTTTCATCAAATCGAACTTCAATACTTTTTACTTTACTTGGGTCAAGAGATTTTGTAAAGACACTTGCTCCTACATCAAAAATCTCTTTTCCATCTACAATCACTTTTCGTATTTGATGTCCTTGAACTTCTATTTCGCCACTTTCTAAAATTTTAAAGCCGTCTATTTTACCGATAACATCTTCCAATGTTTGGTCGTTTTCTTTTGTCCAATGTTTAATATTATAGATAATTGTATCTTTTTTGACTATAATTGGAAGCGATGCTTTTAATACAACTTCCTCAAGTGCTTGTGTTTTGCTTACTAAAGCAATAGATAACACAATATTTTTAGTGCTTTCTTGGCTTACAACAATACTTTGCTCTTTAGTTTGAAAGGATAAATGCCGAAACTTTACGGAGTATATACCTTTTATTAAGGATGCTTCTAATCTAAAGTTTCCTCTATCATCTGTTGTTGTATAATTTATTATTTTATTTGTACCGTATTTATATAGCACTACAGAAACGGTAGCTATTGGAGTTTGATCTCCAATAGCTACTACATTTCCAGTAATAATAACTTGTGCATTTATAGAAAAAGCAGAAATAAAGAGTATGAATAAGAAAAGTCTATCTATTAAACATTTTTTGATTAATTCCATATTTGCCACCAAGGTTTCTTATCATCACTTTGGTTTTCTTTACCGTTTGCTTGTTGTCTTAACCACTTTTTATCAATATCGTACGGATGTATAGATTGTATTTTAGAAACTTTAATTCCTTTTTTTATTTCAGGAATTACTACAGGAGTATCAAAGTCTATGTTTGTTGCTTTATAAGTAGCACCGTATCTTTCAAAGCTTAATTCAAGGATAAGACCTGGAAGCCCGTGATATCTATAAGGACCAATACTAACAGGTATTTCTGTTGTAAACCAGGCAGTAGCTATTCCAAAATTTGATGAGCTATCTTTAGGATAATTATATGATTGGGTTGTAGCTTTTTGTACTGTATAACCATTAACAATTTTGGTTTCGTCTAAAATCTTCCATTCTATATTTTGCTTCCATTGTGCAAGAAGTAAGGTGCCATTTTCTAATTCGTTTTGCTCAATTATTTCTTTAGAATTTATATTATAATTACTGATGAATTTTTTAAATCCTAATTTCGTTTCATAAAAATCAGTTTTTACAGTTTCTTTTTTTTGATAAAACTCAAAAGAAGATACACCTTCTTTATATTTCAAAACTTGAATATCATCAATACCCCAATTGGCTTTGGTTCTACTGTAAGTAACTGTGAATTGTGATTGTGCAAAAGTACTTATACAAACTATTAGTAGTAGGAGTATTATAAAATTATTTTTTTTCATTTTTTTCATTTTTTAAAACAGCATAAATTACCCTAAAACAGAGAAATTTATGCTGTATGTTAAATTAATTTAGGATTAACTCAATTGTGCGGCTAATTCGGCACAATCACAGAACCAACAAGTTGCTGTGTTTCCATTAACAGTAACCTTACAATAGAGAGCTTCCTCATTGAGAGTTATTTCAGTTTTTTCTGGTTTAACAGGTTCAACAATATTTGATGTGTTTGATGCGGTAAAAGCAAATGTGGCAAAACTAAAAACCACGATTAACGAAATACTTAATAATTTTTTCATAACGAATAAAATTTTGGTTGCCTACTTTCTGATAATAATTTTCAAATTTTGGTCGCTGTTTCGGCGTTAATTCCGACCGTTTTTGCGGTAATCAATCAAAAATCTCAAATTCTTTTTACTCTTCTCAGTTCAATTCTCTGTTAAGTGAGTGACTTTTCATCTTTATTCCAGATGCCGTTTTCTTTTCTTGAACTTTGATTTTCAATCGAATATGTCATTTTAAATGGCTACCAACTATTGAATATATGTTTATAACGTTTTGTCCTTTAGCTTGTTCAAATATTTGGTAATCAAATTTCTTATTTATTACACCCTCATTATCATATTGATTACAAGACGCAAATAATATTAAACTTGCTAGTACTACAGCGATAATTGGATTTCTCAAAATATTAAAATTCATAATTTTTAATTTTAGGAAAAAATATTTTTCATTTTTTTAGACTTTTCCAAGTTAATAATTCTTCTACTCTTTCGATTTTCGATAACTCGGTTTACTTCATCTTTTACTTCGGTTCCAACTTTCACATTTTCCGACTTTGGATGGTCAGTCCTTTTTTGACCGTTAGTTGGTTTTAATGTGGCATATCGAATATATAAAATCCATTTGGGTTGTTTTCAGGGTTAAGTACCGGTGTATTAAACTTTTGCCATCCTCTGTATTTAAAGAAAATATTAAACTTGTTAAAATGTATGTTTAAATACGCAACCGTTGCAAGTGCCTGTTGTTCGTCCAGTTGGTTTACATTAAGCCGTCATATCTGTTTATTCCCCATACAAATACATTAAGCACTATGGGTTCTGCATTTTGATAAACAGCCGGATCTATCGAGCCACTATAGCCGAGTAACGGTTCACAGTTGCTGCCGTTAGTACCCGAATTACTTTCCTCGTTAATAAGAGTACACTCTACATAATTTTGCGAAAATGTAAACCAAGTTATGCTTGCTACTTATAAAGTAAAAAAAGTTTTCATAATTTGTAAATTTTTAAAATTTAATAAATTTCACCCCGTCACACTACCGGTTACAACCGATACTGCAAAATGGCTTGCAAGCATTTTTACTTTTTCGGGATTTGCAAGCTAAGCTAAAAAAAAAACTTTGAATCACCAAAATTTTTTGTGTTAAATTTTTGATTTACAACCCATTGTAAGGTTTTCCCTTACTTTTGGTAAGGTTTTTCATTATTCAAAAAAGCAATATTCCGTTTTAAACCTTCAAATTTGGTTCGCTTTACCGGGCTTTTTCTAAAGACTTCGTTAAACACTTCACGGGTGATTTCTTCCCAATCTTTTTTTGAATAATTTAATAGTTGTTCATTTGGAGTAAACAATGGTTGATTATGCGGTTTGCTAAAACGGTTCCAGGGGCATACATCTTGGCAGATATCGCAGCCAAACATCCAGTCGTTAAATTTTCCTTTCATCTCCAGCGGTATTTCATTTTTTAGCTCAATGGTAAAATACGAAATACACTTACTTCCGTCAACAATATAAGGTTCTACAATGGCTTGGGTAGGACAGGCATCAATACAGGCGGTACAGCTTCCGCAATGGTTGGTTACGGGTGTGTCGTATTCTAGCTCTATATCGATAATGAGTTCGGCAATAAAATAAAACGAACCGGTTTTTTTTGTTATTAAGTTGGTGTGTTTTCCTATCCAACCCAGTCCGCTTTTTGCTGCCCAAGCTTGTTCGAGAACAGGGGCAGAATCGACAAAGGCACGCCCGTTTATTTGTCCTATTTCTTCTTGAAGGATAACCATTAATTCTTTTAATTTATCTTTTATCACATAATGATAATCTTTTCCGTAGGCGTATTTTGAAATTTTATAGGTATCGGTTCGTTGTTGTTTTTCCGGAAAATAATTATAGAGTAGCGAAACCACACTTTTGGCGTCTTCGATCAACAAAGTAGGGTTTAATCGTTTATCGAAATGGTTTTCCATATAGTGCATTTCGCCATGCATATTTTGAGAAAGCCATTTTTCGAGTTTTGGGGCTTCTTCTTCCAGAAAACCGGCTTTACTAATACCACAAGATAAAAATCCCAAGCGATAGGCATGGGATTTTATAAATTGTGTATAAGAAGTTTTGGTGTTCATTAAAGGCAAACTTCGGTTTATTTTAAAACAATCCTTGTTGTGTAGGGTTTTTTACTCTCCCTAGATGCTTGTAAGCGGCTTGTGTAACTTCTCTTCCTCGCGGTGTGCGCATTATAAATCCTTGTTGAATAAGAAACGGTTCGTATACTTCTTCGATGGTTTCGGCACTTTCGCTAACGGCTGTTGCCAAGGTGGTTATGCCTACCGGACCTCCTTTAAACTTATCAATAATGGTGGTGAGTATTTTATTGTCCATCTCGTCAAGACCGTGTGCATCTACATTTAGTGCTTTTAGGGCAAACTTGGCGATTTTAATATCTATTTTTCCATCGCTTTTTATTTGTGCAAAATCTCTTACTCTTCGTAAAAGAGCATTGGCTATTCTGGGTGTTCCTCTGCTGCGCCCTGCAATTTCGATGGCTGCTTCTAACGAAATGGGTACTTTTAAAATAGAAGCACTTCGTTCGATAATGGTTGTTAGCAATTCGGTTTTATAATATTCTAATCTGGAAGAAATTCCGAAACGTGCTCGCATAGGTGCGGTGAGTAATCCGGAGCGTGTTGTTGCACCTATTAATGTAAACGGGTTAAGGTTTATTTGTACCGTTCGAGCATTTGGTCCGGTTTCAATCATTATATCGATTTTGTAATCTTCCATAGCCGAGTACAAGTATTCTTCAACAATGGGACTCAATCGGTGTATTTCGTCAATAAACAAAACATCTCTTTCTTCGAGGTTTGTAAGTAATCCGGCTAAATCTCCGGGTTTGTCTAAAACGGGTCCCGAAGTAACTTTTATTCCGGCATTAAGTTCATTAGCTAAAATATGCGCTAAGGTTGTTTTCCCTAATCCGGGAGGTCCGTGAAAAAGAGTATGGTCTAGAGCCTCATTTCTAAGATTAGCAGCTTGAACAAATACTTTCAGGTTTTCCAAAACTTGTTCTTGTCCGGCAAAATCATCAAAAGAAAGAGGTCTTAATTTACGTTCGATATCTAATTCTTGGGAAGATAAGTTATCGGAAGATGGATTGAGGTTTTCGTTCATAGTTGCAAGCTGAAAATTCTAAATTTAAAAAAAAAAGTTTATTTGTATTTCGGAAACTGTATTCAAATATAATGAAAAAAGCCTCTTCATAAAGAAAAGGCTTATTTGTTTTAAAATTTTTAAATGCAGGTTAATTTCTAATGTTCTGTTTCTTCTTCGTTTTCTTGAATAGGAACGTTTTGTGGTGCATAGTCTTGGTTGGGTATCACATAGTCACTTTCATCTTTATTAAGCTTGCTGTAGTCATAAGCTCCTCTATATACATGGGGAATTGGACCGTCCCAGTTTCCGTGAATGTGTTTAACTTCTGCTGTCCATTCGAGTGTAGTTGATTTCCAAGGGTTTTTGGGTCCTTTCTTACCGTAAAAAATGGAATAAAAGAAATTATATAAGAAAAATAATTGACCCACTGATGCTATAAAAGCAAATATGGTTATAACTACATTAATATCTGTTAAGTCATCAAAATACGGGAAATTGGTATTTGTATAATATCTTCTTGGAAGTCCGGCCATACCTATAAAGTGCATCGGAAAAAAGACGCCATACGCTCCGATAATGGTTATCCAGAAATGAATGAAGCCGAGATTTTTATTTAACATTCGCCCTTGAAACATCTTTGGAAACCAATGATAGATGCCGGCAAATAACCCAAATAATGCAGAAATTCCCATTACCAGATGGAAGTGGGCAACTACAAAATAAGTATCGTGAACATTAATATCTAATGCGCTATCTCCTAGAATAATTCCTGTTAAACCGCCTGAAATAAAGGTAGAAACAAACCCGATGGAGAATAACATCGCGGGGTTCATTTGAAGATTTCCTTTCCAGAGAGTTGTGATCCAGTTAAATGCTTTCACCGCCGATGGTATTGCAATAAGCAATGTGGTAAAAGTAAATACCGATCCTAAAAATGGATTCATTCCTGAAACAAACATATGGTGTCCCCAAACAATGGTAGATAAGAAGGCGATTGCTAACATAGAAGTTATCATAGCTCGATAACCGAAAATAGGTTTACGTGCATTGGTTGCCATAATTTCTGAAACAAGTCCCATTGCCGGTAGTATAACGATGTAAACTTCGGGATGCCCGAGAAACCAAAAAAGGTGTTCAAACAAAATGGGTGAACCTCCTTGATTGTGTAATACTTCTCCGGCTATGTATATATCGGAAAGAAAGAAGGATGTTCCGAAACTTCTATCCATTATAAGCATCAAAGCCGCAGATAATAAAACAGGAAAAGAAACGACTCCGATAATGGCTGTAAGTAAAAACGACCATACTGTTAAAGGAAGTCGTGTCATAGACATTCCTTTAGTTCGTAAATTAAGTACGGTTACAATATAATTAAGTGAGCCTAGTAAGGAAGATGCGATAAATAAAGCCATCGATACCAACCAAAGTGTCATTCCGGCTCCCGATCCTGTGATGGATTGTGGTAATGCGCTAAGTGGCGGATATATCGTCCATCCGGCGTTGGCAGGACCGGCTTCGACAAAAAGCGAAATAACCATAACAACACTAGAGAGGAAAAACATCCAATAAGAAAGCATATTTAAAAATCCTGAAGCCATATCTCTAGCACCTATTTGCAAAGGAATAAGTAGGTTACTAAAGGTACCACTCAATCCGGCTGTAAGCACAAAAAACACCATAATAGTTCCGTGGATTGTAACAAGAGCCAGATAAACATTGGGATCCATAACACCGTCTTGTCCCCATTTTCCTAAGAAAATCTCATAAGCGGTAAATTTATGGTCGGGCCAAGCAAGTTGTAATCTAAATAACAGAGACATTGCAATACCGATAAAACCCATAAACAAACCCGTAATAAGGTATTGTTTTGAAATCATTTTATGGTCTTGACTAAAAATATATTTAGTTACAAATGTTTCTTTATGATGATGTCCATGATCTCCTTGATGATCTACTGCTAAAGGCTGTGCGGTTGCTGACATATCTTATATAATCTTAATTTAATTATTGTTTAATCATTTTAGAAAAAGTAGGCTGTTGGGCAATCCAAGCGTTAAAATCTTCTTCGGATTCTACTACTATTTTCATTTGCATATTGTAGTGGCTACTTCCGCAAATTTTATTACATAAAAGTAAGTAATCAAATTCATACTCTTCAAGTGGTTCTTCCCCTTTTGCTACTAATTCTTTGCTTTTTAAGGCTCTTAATTCATTAATATGCTTTACTTTTTCTTTGATATCTTTTTCTTGACGCATATCCTGTGTTGTCATATTTGGTGTAAAGGCAAACTGTGTAACCATTCCGGGTACGCAGTTCATTTGAGCTCTAAAATGTGGCATATAAGCTGAGTGTAACACATCTTGTGAACGTATTTTGAATAGTACTTTTTGTCCAACAGGAAGGTGTAATTCATTTACAATGATATCATCTTGTGCATAAGGGTCGGATTCATCTACGCCTAATTGGTTTGCACCTTCAATTAATCGAACGTTTGCTTTTCCAAGCGCATTATCGACTCCCGCATATCTGGCTGTCCAAGAAAATTGTTTTGCATATAATTCTACAACTATAGGGTCTTCATCCGGATCTACATTCATAATATCTGACCAAGTGAATAATCCGTAAATAATTAATCCTGCTAAAACAATTACAGGAATAATCGTCCAGATAAATTCTAATTTATCATTATCGGCATAGAATAACGCTCTTTTCCCTTTTTCTCCACGATACTTAAACGAGAAGTATAACAATAACCATTGTGTTAAAATTCCAACAATAAAAATCAACACCATAGAGATTAGCATCAAGTTATCTACCTGTAACCCGTGTTCGGAAGCGGCAACAGGAAGCAGAACATCTCCCCAAAGCCAAAAACAAAGAGCCATAAGGATATAAATAAAAGCTAATAACCCTAACATTAAATAACCTTGTTTGTTATTATCTTGGTCGTTTGCTATTTGCGAGTTTTGATTACTAATAGGTTTAGAAAGCTGAAAAATCTTACCTATTTGCCAAACGGCAACTCCAAAAAGGATGATTACTAATATTATTAAAAATGCGGTCATCGTTATAAGTTCAATGTTTTATATTAATAGTGAAAATGTTTACTTTCTTTAATAAACGGACTGTTTTTTTGAAGCAGTGGTGCTTTTGTTAGTGCATTAAATACTACAAAAATAAACAATCCTAAGAAAAATAATACGGCTCCTAATTCCGGAATTCCTATGTACCAATGTTCACCAACAGTTGTGGGCATAACTAGTAAATAAACATCTATATAATGTCCTACGAGAATAACTACTCCAGCTAATACAACAAACCAGTTTACACGCTTAAAATCGCTATTCATAAGTACAAGGAAAGGGAACACAAAATTAGTTACCAGCATACCAAAGAAAAGTAATTTATAATCGTCGATACGGGTAACAAAATAGGTAGCCTCCTCAGGAATATCTGCATACCAGATTAGCATAAATTGCGCAAACCATAAATACGTCCAGAAAATACTAAATCCAAACATGTACTTAGCCAAATCATGAATATGACTATCGTTTACAAATTCTAGAAATCCTTGTGATTTTAATGTAATGGTTACGAGTGCAATTACAGTAATTGCAGAAACAATCATGGTAGCAAAAACATACCATCCGTAAAGGGTACTGTACCAGTGTGGATCTAAACTCATAAACCAATCCCAAGCCATAATGGTTTCAGTAACGATAAAGAAAGCTAAGAAACCTACCGACATTTTAAAATTCTTTTTAAACCAGGTTAAATTATCTGAAGTATCTCCTTTGATAGAATTTTTTCTTAAAATGTAGCCGAATAAATTCCAAACGCCTAAGTAAATTGCTATTCTAATTAAGAAGAAAGGGGTGTTTAGCCAACCGCTTTTCCCAAAGATTATCTCGTCAAAATGTTCGCTTTCGGGATTAACCAAATCGGGATCCATCCAGTGAAACAAATGATTTAGCCCCATTGCCGAAGCGATTAGAAATGCAAATATAATAATTGAACCTATCGGCAAATATGCCGATATTCCTTCCATCACTCTAAAGAGAACAGGGGACCATCCTGCTTGAGCTGCGTATTGAATGGCATAAAAAACCAATGTACCTAATGAAAGCATAAAAAAGAAAAACGCCGCTACATAAAATGCAGACCAGGGTCTGTTTTGATATGCATGCAATGCATGTTTTAAATGCTCATTTTCATGAGATTCTTCTACACCAACTTGGTTGTGGGATTCTTTGGTTTCTTCATGAACAGCCGTAGCATTACCATGACCATCCTCGCTATGGCTTGCCAGTAATTCTTTGACTTCTTCGGTGTTAGAAGGTGTATTTAAAAATCCTGACGCAATGCCTATGGCACCTATGACCATAAAAACAATTGCAAGTAGTTTTAATTTACCGGGTAGCGTGTACATATCTTTAGCTATTGTCTTAGTTTTAATTTTAATGTTGGTTATTAGCCTCTACAACAGGGTTGTTTTCGGCATTTGTAACTTCTTGTTCAGAAGTTGTTTTTGGCGGATAATCTTCGCCTTTCAAATTTGCTCTTAATTTTTGAACATACATGGTTATTTGCCAACGTTCTTTTTCGTTTGTTTGTGATGAATGAGAACCCATTGTATTCAGCCCGTACATAATGGTATAATATGTACTTCCTTCAGTAATATCTCTATCGGCATAGCTTGGCACTCCAAGAAATTTTTCTCTCTTTACCAAAATGCCTTGACCATCTCCTTTTGCTCCATGACAAACTGCACAGTATAAATCATACATTTTTTTTCCATTGTCTAAATTCTCATCAGAAATAGAAAGCGGATTTTTTAATTCTTCTTTTGCTCTGGCTCTGTCTTCAAATGTGTTTTTATAGTTAAATGGTTTCCAGCCTCTAGGTACGGTATTTTCAGGTGGTGTCATTGCTTCCATTTGATCTGGAAATATTTCATAATTGCCATAGGTTTCGTAGCTTGGTGAAATATACATTTGCGGGAAATACTGGTAGTTGGGTTTGTCTTTTTGAAAACACGAAACCAAGGTTAACGAAGCAACCAGTAGAACTGTTATGTGTATTATTTTTTTCATATTAATGATCTTCGTCTTTATCGATTATATTAATTTCAACGGCACCGGTTTTAGCTAAAAATTGTGCCACTTCATCTGCATTAGATTCACCGCTTACTTCCATTAAAAAATGGTCGTCTGTTGTTCTTGGATCGGGATTTTCAGCTTTTTTAAAGGGCCATATTCTACTTCTTAAATAAAAAGTTATCACCATTAAGTGAGCTGCAAAAAATACGGTCATTTCAAACAATACAGGAACAAATGCCGGCATATTTTCAAAAAAACTAAAACTGGGTTTTCCTCCAATATTTTGGGGCCAATCATAAATCATGATATAATTCAGCATCCAAACTGCCAAGCTAAAACCGACCAAACCATATATGAACGAGGTAATGGCAATACGGGTGTCAGCCAAGCCCATAGCTTTTTCCAGTCCGTGAACGGGAAAAGGTGTATATACTTCTTTGATGCGGTACTGTTTACCACGAACTTTTTTTACGGCGTTTAACAGTATATCGTCGTCATTATATATTGCGTGAATAACTTTTGATGCCATACTCTTAACTGTTTTTAAGTTTTGATGCTTGCCCTGCCCAGTCGTCTCTTTTTGCTCTTCCGGGGAATTCGTTAATTATCGAATCTAACAAATCGTACTCTTTGTCTGTCATTTTACTTACTTGCTCAAAGGTATAAATTCCCAAAGAATGTAATTTTTGTTCCATCACAGGTCCGACTCCGCTAATTTTCTTTAAATCATCGGCAGTTTGTGTATCCGGATTAAAGGTGCCTAATGAGCTTAACAAGTTATTGATATTTTCTTTTTTATCATTTTCCGAAAGTTCTTCGGAAGACATTTTTTCAGTTTTTTCGGTTTCTTTTTTTACGGAAGCCGTTCCGGAAACCTCTGTATAATGTGGTGTGTCATCTCCTTTTTCGGCACGTAAACGTTTGTAATTATCTCCGGATGATTTTAAAATAGATTTTACTTCTGCTTGTGCTATAACCGGGAATGTTCTTGCATATAATAAGAAAAGTACAAAGAAGAATCCTATGGTTCCCATAAAGATTCCAATATCTACAAAGGTGGGAGAAAACATTGACCAAGAAGAAGGGAGTCTGTCTTTTGAAAGGTCTATAACAATAATATCAAAACGTTCAAACCACATTCCTATATTTATGATAATAGAAACGATGAACGTCCACATAATATTTCTTCTCCATTTCCTCACCCAAAGGGTTAACGGCACCAGGAGGTTACATATAATCAATGCCCAGAACGCCCACCAGTAGGGTCCGGTTGCTGCACCGAATGAGAGATAGGTATAATTTTCATAGGGAATTCCGGAATACCAACCGATAAAGTATTCGGTTAAGTAAGCAACCGTAACGATTCCTCCGGTAAGCAGAATTACCAGATTCATATTTTCGATATGGAGAATGGTAATATAATTTTCCAGATTTGAAACTTTCCGCATGATAATTAATAGCGTTTGTACCATTGCAAATCCTGAAAAGATAGCTCCGGCAACAAAATATGGTGGATAAATCGTACTGTGCCATCCGGGTACTACAGATGTGGCAAAGTCAAACGATACAATAGTATGAACCGATAGTACCAGAGGTGTTGCTAATCCGGCAAGTACTAATGAAACTTCTTCAAAGCGTTGCCAATCTTTTGCTCTTCCGCTCCAACCAAAAGATAGTATTCCATATATTTTTTTGGTAAATGGTGTTTTAGCTCTATCGCGTATCATTGCAAAATCGGGCAATAAGCCTGTCCACCAGAAAACCAACGAAACAGACAGATAGGTTGATATTGCAAATACATCCCAAAGTAATGGAGAATTAAAGTTTACCCATAGCGAACCAAATTGGTTGGGAATTGGCAACACCCAATAAGCTAACCAAGGACGACCCATATGTATAATGGGAAATAACCCTGCTTGTATTACAGCAAAGATAGTCATTGCCTCTGCTGAGCGGTTAATACCCATTCTCCATTTTTGTCTAAAGAGTAAAAGCACGGCAGAGATGAGTGTTCCTGCGTGTCCGATTCCTACCCACCACACAAAGTTTGTAATATCCCAAGCCCAGTTTATGGTTTTGTTTAAACCCCAAACTCCTATTCCGGTGGAAATGGTATAAATTATACATCCAAGTCCCCATAAAAAAGCGACTAATGCAATGGAAAATACTATCCACCAAGATTTATTGGCTTTTCCTTCAATGGGAGCCGCAACATCTACACTTATATCGTGATAGGTTTTGTCTCCGGTAATTAAAGGTGTTCTAATAGGTGCTTCGTAATGCGACGCCATATCTAAAATTTGCTAATTCTTAATTTAAACTTCTTCTTTATTTTTAACTTTTACGTGATAGAAAACATTGGGTTTTGTACCAACTTCTTCTAGCATGTAATACATTCTTTTATCTTGTTTTAACTTGGCTACTTCACTGTTGTGATTATTTACATCGCCAAATACCATCGCTCCCTTATCACAAGCGGCAGAACAAGCGGTTTTAAATTCATCGTCTTTTACCGCACGTCCTTCTCTTTTTGCATCTAAAATGGTTTTTTGAGTCATCTGAATACACATCGAGCATTTCTCCATCACCCCTCGTGAGCGTACTACCACATCCGGGTTTAGTACCATTCTGCCTAAATCATTATTCATATTAAAATCAAATTCATCATTTTCAGAATACAAGAACCAGTTAAATCTACGAACTTTATACGGGCAGTTGTTTGCACAGTAGCGTGTTCCTACACAACGATTATACGCCATATGATTTTGCCCTTGTCTTCCGTGAGATGTTGCCGCAACCGGACAAACCGTCTCACAAGGTGCATGATTGCAGTGTTGACACATTACCGGCTGAAAAGCTACTTCGGGATTTTCTTGGTAAGCGATCTCTACTTTTTCGTAAGTTTCGAAAGCAGGAAGCTCTTTTAGGTCTTTTATTTCTTGTTCGAAAGTCTTGGCGGAAGAATAATATCTATCTATTCGCAACCAATGCATATCTCTAAACTTTCTTACTTCTGTTTTTCCTACAACGGGAACATTATTTTCGGCGTGACAGGCTATTACGCAAGCTCCACAACCGGTACAGGCGTTAAGGTCTATAGACAAGTTAAAATGGTGTCCTACGGTATCATCAAAAGATGTCCACAGATCTGCATCTTCCGAACGGATAGACACTTCCTCCATCCCTTTTGCTACTTCGGGTACCGGATTCCAATGATGAACATCTTTGGTGTTAAATATTTCTAATGTTGTTTCTTTTATAATATCATGGCTTCTTCCTACCATAGTATTTTGCATCTGTACACTTGCAAAATGGTGTTCTCCGGAAGCTTTTTTAATTTGTACGTTTTGTAATGTTGAGAAATTTTGGTACAAAGGATAGGCGTTTACTCCGGTTTGCATTTCTTCTTGTATGGCAGCAATTTTTCCATAGCCTAAAGCTAATCCTACCGAACCTTTAGCTTGTCCGGGTTGTATTATAACCGGAACATTTTCTAAAACAACATCGCCCATGGTGATATTTACATAACTTCCGTTTAATGCACCATTGGAAGTATGCCAGTTTTTTACTCCGAGTTCTTCGGCATCTGCCGCACTCATTGTTAAGTAATTGTCCCAAGATGTTCGGGTTATGGGATCGGGCATTTCTTGGAGCCAAGGGTTATTGGCTTGTTGCCCATCTCCTAAAGAGGTTTTGGTATAAAGTGTAAGTTCGTATCCTCCTTCGGCAGAATTAAAAGCAAAAGCTCCATGAGCGGTTGTACTTTCGAGTGTAGCTTCTCCTTCGGCAGGCACCATTTCGGTTTCTATCGCTACACTACTTTCTATAACTCCGTCGTGTAGCGCTTGGTTCCATGAGATTCCGTTAAGTATGTTACTTGACCAATTTTCTTTTATATAATCGTAATATTTTAGATCACTTTCCAACCATTTTAACAAACTATCCTGAAACTGGCGCGTATTAAATAGCGGGTTAATTGTTGGTTGTGTTAAACTAAATTCGCCTTTTACAAGTTGTGTATCACCCCAAGACTCTAAGTAATGAGGAGTAGCCGCTACATATTTTGCTAAAGAAGCGGTTGCGTCCATTTTCATAGAAAATGCCAGAGTGAAATCTAATTTTTGGTAGGCTTCAGCAAAGGCTTCAGCATTTGGTAAAGAGTAAACGGGATCTACTCCTACGGTAATTAATCCATTAACGTTACCCGAAATAACATCTTTTACAGTTTGATTTACTTGCGCATTGCTTCCCTTTCTTACCAATCTGGGTTTGTTGGTATCTAATACGATGCTTGCACTATTGTATTGTAGTGCTTTCATTTGTGCGTTAATATCCGGTAATCCGGTTATAATTACTCCTTTTGAGCCAGCTTTTTGTAATTTTGATTTTGCTTTTGCAACAACTTCGGCTATATTTGAAGGTAATCCGGAAGTACTTCCGCCCGTTAATGCATTTAAAATTTTCATTTGTTGCGAAGGTGTTGCAGGAACACGAACATCTGCATTTGCCCCGGAAAGTGTCATATTTGCTTCAAACTGTACGTGGTGAGACATTTTTCCGTTTTTAGGAACTCTTCCTTTCGCATAGCTAACGTCATGTCCTCCACCTTGCCAATCTCCTAACAAATCTGCCCCAACCGAAACTATCACTTCAGCTTTTGAGAAGTCATAATTGGGTAATGCTCTTATTCCGAATTTATTTTGGTATGCGTCTAATGCATCGGAACAAGAAACAGTATCGTAAACTACGTGTTTAATATTGGGGTACTTTTCGGTAAATTCTTTTATTAATTTTTCGGTAGTTGGACTTGCAAATGTTTGCGTAAGCAATACAATATTTTTATCGGAAAGAGCTTGTAATTGTTGTTTTATTTTTGAATCAAAATCTTCCCAAGTAGTTTCTTCTCCGTTGGCAACAGGTCCGCTTAATCTATTTATGTCGTATAAAGATAGAACTGAAGCATAAACTCTTGCATTTGCTTTTCCGTTATTTTTTGAAAGTGTATTGCGTTCTATTTTAATAGGTCGTCCTTCTCTGGTTTTGACTAAGATATTGGCGAAATCGAATCCATCTGCCATTGTTGAAGCGTAGTAATTAGCTTCGCCGGGTATAATTTCATCCGGAGCTACCACATACGGGATGGTTTTCATCACGGGTCCTTCGCAAGCAGCCAATGAGGCGGCGGCTGTAGTAAATCCTACATATTTTAAGAAATCTCGACGGGTTGTTGAAGAAGTTTCCAGCGTTTTTTTATTGCCTAAAAATTCATCAACAGGTATTTCTTCAACAAATTCTTTTTGTTGTAGCGTCTTCACAATTGAGCTATCTTTTTTTAGCTCTTCAACACTTTTCCAGTATTTCTTGTTTGATGCCATATTGTTTATTTAAAAACCAGCTTTTTAAAACTTTGGTTTTAGTAATTAATGTTAGTACTAATTTTCTTTTTTTATCATTATTAATAATGACATTTTCCACACTCTAATCCTCCCATTTCGGCAGCGGTTAATTTTTCGACGCCGTATTTTTTAGAGAGTTCTTTGTGAATTTTTTCGTAATATTTATTGTCTTTTAACTTAATGTTGGTTTCTTTATGACAGTTGATACACCATCCCATGGTTAGTGGTGCAAATTGCTCTAAAATTTCCATTTCTTCTACCGGTCCGTGGCATTTTTGACACTCTATTCCGGCAACTGTGACGTGTTGCGAGTGGTCAAAGTAAACAAAATCGGGCAGATTATGAATTCTAATCCATTTAACCGGTTTGGTTTCTCCTGTATATTGCATATTTTCTGCATCCCAACCAACGGCATCGTATAGTTTGGCTATTTCGGCATCATAAAATTCTTTTGAATATTGTTCATTACCGGTATCTTCGGCTACTTCACTAATGTTTTTGTGGCAATTCATACAAACATTTAATGACGGCACACCCGATGTTTTACTTCTTCGAGCAGATGAATGGCAATAATTACAATCTATTTTATTATCTCCTGCATGTATTTTATGCGAATAATGAATGGGTTGTACGGGTTGATAGCCTTGATCTACGCCTACTTGCATAAAATAAGCAAACATTAAATAGGCCGAAACCAACAACAAAACGATTGCAGAAACCAGCAACAAAAATTGATTTTTAACAAATGCTTTGCAAAGCGACGTTCCTTTATCTTTTCCTTCATAATCTACACCATTTGCAGCAGCAATATTTCGAAGTGTTTTATTTACCAGGTACAGCAACACCACCAACAACAAAAATACCATTGTTAAAGCTACCAGTATAATAGTATTAGTAACTCCCGAATCATTATTAGTAGTAGCAGTAGTTGAGGTGGCTTCGGTTTTCTTAGGTTTCGGTTTTGGTTGGCTGGTATAAGCTAAAATATTATCGATATCCTCATTTGATAGTTGAGGAAAAGAAGTCATTACAGACTTGTTATAATCTTCAAAAATTTGTTTTGCTTTTGCATCACCGGATTTGATTAGAGCTTGACTGTCTCTAATCCATTCGTGTAGCCATTCTGTGTCGTACTTCTCGGATACTCCTCTTAGAGCGGGACCAACGGCTTTTTTGTCGAGTTTATGACAAGCTGCGCAATTTGACTTAAACAATTTTTCACCTGCGACGGGATCACCTTGTGCAAAAGTGGTTGCCGAAAAAGTTAGCAATAAAGCCAACAATAAGAATGAAAAGCAAGAAAATAGATTTCGGTAGTTTACCTTTTTCATATTAATAATTATATTATCATCAATAGTTTGGCACGCAATTGGTTATAATTTATAAATATAACACTACTTTTTTACTTGCCATAAATAACGGCACGAAAATAACATATTAAGTCGATTTTAGAAATGTAAATTAAGTGTTAACGTGTAATTTATATTAATTCTAAATAACAAAATGGTATCAAATACCGTTATAATGGTATACATTTGCAAAAGCAAAATGGCTTAATTAAATTTATTTTTTATGCGTAACACCCTGATAATATGTTTTTTATTTTTATTTAGCACTACTATTTCGGTTGCTCAAAACGGAAATATAATCCTGCATGAAAATCCTAAGATTAAAGATTTGGTTTCTTTAAAAAAGGATTTGGAGAAACACAATAAGTTAAGTGATGGTTATACCATTCAATTGTATTACGGAGAAAAAAACAAAGCAAATTCGGTGTTAAAGGAATATCGGAATTATTTTGGTTCTTGGCCTGTTTCTATTGAGTATGAAACGCCCAATTATAAAGTATGGGTGGGCAATTTTAATTCGCGCTTTGTGGCAGACAGGGCTTTGTTGGAAATCAAGCGTCATTTTCCTTCCGCTTTTATATTAAAACCCGAGCGTGCAAAATAGTTCAACTTTTATCATTCACATCGTCACTTTGAGTCACGGTGCTGGTAAATTTTACTATTTTAATTTTTATAAAAAGTGAGGGTTTAAAAAATCGTCGCCACTAGTATCTTTGCATTTTAGGATAGTTTTCGATCCTCAATTAAACATTTATATCATATTATGTGATTTTTAATTAACAAAAACAAGTTGCTAATCAACATATTTAAACTCCGAAATTTGAGTTATTTAATTCTTTTTTAAGATTTTACTCGGAATAAAAATTCAGTTATATTATCCTTAAAGATATTTATGTTATTTTAATTTCTTTTTAACTTCAACTTCTCTGAAACACTCGATAATATCTCCAATTTTAAGATCGTTGTAATTTTTAATTTGCATACCGCAGTCGTATCCTTTTGTTACTTCTTTAACATCGTCTTTAAATCGTTTAAGTGAGGCTAATGTTCCGGTATAAACAACAACTCCGTCTCTAATGAGTCTTATGCCGGAGTCTCTATATATTTTTCCGCTCAGCACCATACAACCGGCTATGGTTCCGATTTTAGATATTTTAAAGGTTTCTCTAATTTCGGCGGTTCCGGTAATTTCTTCTTTTATTTCCGGAGAAAGTAATCCTTCCATAGCGTCTTTCATATCATTAATTGCATCATAGATAATGGAATAAATTCTGATATCAATTTCTTCTTTATCGGCTATTTGTCTTGCGTTACCCATTGGGCGTACGTTAAATCCTATAATAATGGCATCTGATGCAGAGGCTAGTAGCACATCGCTTTCGGTAATGGCACCAACTCCTTTGTGAATAATATTTACTTGAATCTCTTCGGTAGAGAGTTTAAGGAATGAATCTGTTAATGCTTCAACCGAACCATCAACGTCACCTTTTAAAATTACATTGAGTTCTTTAAAGTCTCCTAATGCAATACGTCGTCCTATTTCGTCTAGCGTAATATGTCGTTGTGTTCGTACGGATTGTTCTCGTTGTAATTGTTTTCTTTTAGTGGCTATTTCTTTCGCTTCTCTTTCGTCTTCATATACTTTAAATTTATCTCCGGCTTGGGGAGCACCATCTAATCCGAGAATGGATACCGGTGTTGCCGGTCCTGCTTCGGTTACACTTCCGCCTCGTTCGTCGTGCATGGCTCTAACTTTACCGCAGTGTTGTCCGGCAAGCAGGTAATCTCCTATTCTAAGTGTTCCTCCTAACACTAGGACAGTAGAGACATATCCTCTACCTTTGTCTAAAAATGCTTCAACTATGGTTCCGTTAGACAATCTGTTTGGGTTTGCTTTTAGTTCTAATAATTCAGCCTCTAGGAGTACTTTTTCTAATAATTCTTCAATTCCTTGTCCTGTTTTTGCCGAAATTTCTTGTGATTGTATTTTTCCTCCCCAGTCTTCGACTAGAAGATTCATATTTGCCAATCCTTCTTTTATTTTTTCAGGATTTGCCGTAGGTTTATCTACTTTGTTAATGGCAAAAATTAGTGGTACGCCAGCGGCTTGTGCATGACTTATTGCTTCTTTGGTTTGTGGCATTATGTCGTCGTCTGCTGCTATTACTATAATTACGATATCTGTTACTTGGGCGCCTCTGGCTCGCATTGCGGTGAAGGCTTCGTGACCGGGTGTATCGAGAAATGTAATTTTTTCTCCGTTATCCAGCTGTACTTTATAGGCTCCTATATGCTGTGTTATTCCTCCGGATTCTCCGGCTATTACGTTATCTTTACGGATAAAGTCCAGAAGTGATGTTTTTCCGTGATCTACGTGTCCCATAACGGTAACGATGGGAGGTCTGGGTTGTAAATCTTCAATGTTGTCTTGTATTTCTTCGGCTTCTTCTACGTCTGCTGTTACAAACTCTACATCAAAACCAAATTCTTCTGCGACTATTGTTAGTGTTTCTGCATCCAATCGTTGGTTCATTGTTACCATCATACCCAGTGACATACAAGCAGAGATAATTTGTGTTACCGGAACATTCATCATTGTGGCAACTTCACTAACAGTAACAAACTCGGTTACTTTTAGTATTTTGTTTTGAAGTTCTTGTTGTTCGAGTTCTTCGATTGATTTTTGCTTACGTATATCTCTTTTTTCTCGTCTGTGTTTTGCCGCCTTTCCTTTTGAGCTTTTTCCTTGTAGTTTTTCGAGCGTTTCTCTAACTTGTCTTTGCACTTCTTCTTCGCTTGGTTCTTCTTTTGGAACGTGAGCTCGTTTTTTACCTTTTCCGTGTGGAATATTTCCTCCTTTAACCGGGCTTTTACTTATGCGACGACGGCGTGATTTTTTTTCGGATTTGGTTCCGGTTTTTTTATCTTTTTTCTTTTCAGGTTTTTTAAACTGACTTAAATCTATGGTTTTTCCGGTAAAATTGGGACCGTCTAGTTTTTTGTATTGTGTTTTTACAGTTTCTACATCATTGCTAACTTCCTCTTCTTTAATCTTCGGTGTTTCTTCAACCGGGCTTTTTTCTTCTTTTTTTACGTCTTCCTTTTTTGTTTCTTTCTTTATTACTTTTTTTACTTCCTTTTCTTTTTTTGGTTTTTCTTTCTTTTTGGAAGTTGTTTTTTTATTTTCTGCTTGTTTTATGTTAGGAGTAGATTCCTCTTTAATTTTTTCTTTTGGTTGTTCTTCTTTTTTAGTTTCCGATTTTTTGGTGTCCAGATTTATTTTGCCAACTGTTTTTAAGCCTTCCAGTTTTGCTTCGGCTTTAATTAGTTTTGCTTCTTCTTTTTTTCTCTTTTCTTCTTGTTCTCTTTCGTAAGCTAAGCGGAGTTCCTCTTTTTCTTTTCGTTTTTCTTCTCCTATTTCTTTAGATTCTACTTTTTTACTTTTATCGGTTTGAAATTCTTCAAAAAGTAATTGATATTCTTCATCAGAAATTTTGGTTGTGGGACGCGCAACTACTTCGTGACCTTTAGATTTTAGATATTCTACGGCACGTTCTAGTGAGATATTAAACTCGCGTAATACTTTGTTTATCCTTATTTTTTTTGCTTCAGCCATAAAATGCTTTCTTCTTTTTATTCCTCTTTAATAATTTTGCCTAAAAGTACGTAATCTTTACATTATTCTTCAAACTCTTCTTTTAATATATTTACTACTTCACGAACGGTTTCTTCTTCTAGGTCTGTTCTTTTAACAAGCTCGTCTATATCGTGTTCTAAAACGCTTTTAGCGGTATCTAACCCTATTTTTTCGAATTCTTTAATTACCCATTCTTCTATTTCGTCGGAGAATTCTGAAAGTTCTACATCTTCTTCGGCTCCTTCTCTTAGTACATCGATTTCGTATCCTGTTAACCATCCTGCAAGTCGAATGTTATGCCCTCCTCTACCTATTGCTTTAGACACTTCTTCGGGTTTAAGAATTACTTCGGCTCGTTTGGTTTCTTCGTTTAAGCTAATAGAGGTTACTCGCGCCGGACTTAATGCTCGAGTGATGTAGAGTTGCGTGTTATTTGTATAGTTTATAACATCTATGTTTTCGTTTCCTAACTCGCGAACTATTCCGTGAATTCTTGACCCTTTCATTCCCACACAAGCTCCTACCGGATCGATTCTGTCGTCGTAAGAATCTACTGCTACTTTTGCTTTTTCGCCGGGCATACGCACTACTTTTTTGACTGTAATTAATCCGTCAAAAACTTCAGGTATTTCTTGCTCAAATAATTTTTCTAAAAATACATCACTGGTACGTGACATTATAATTGTAGGTTTATTACCTTTGAGTTCTACACTTTCTATCACACCTCTTACGTTGTCTCCTTTTCTAAAAAAGTCTGAAGGGATTTGTTTGTCTTTAGGGAGAATTATCTCGTTGCCTTCGTCATCTAAAAGAATGATGGCTCTATGGCGAATGTGATGTACTTCGGCTGTAAAAATTTCGCCTTCAAGGTCTTTAAATTGCTTGTAAATATTGGTATTGTCGTGTTCGTGAATTTTTGAAATCAGGTTTTGGCGTAACGACAATATGGCTCTTCGTCCTAAGTCAACCAGTTTAACTTCTTCCGAAACGTCTTCGCCAATTTCAAAGTCGGGTTCTATTTTTCGTGCTTCGGTTAATGAAATTTCTTCGTTAGGGTCTTCTACCTCGCCGTCTGCAACAACAACACGGTTTCTCCAAATCTCCAAATCGCCTTTATCGGGATTAATAATTATGTCAAAATTATCATCGCTTCCGTATTTCTTTTTTAAAGCATTTCTAAAAACGTCTTCGAGTATTGCCATAAGCGTTACTCTGTCAATAAGTTTATCGTCTTTGAATTCTGAAAAAGATTCAATTAACGCTAAATTTTCCATATCATTATTTTAATTAAAATGTTATTTTAACTGTCGCTTCTTCAATTTCTGAATAAGGTACTACAGCTTGTTTTTTTACTGTTATTTTTCCTTTTCCAACCGGTTTGGGCTCTCGTATTTTCCAATGTAGCTCACAATCTTTCTCTGTTGCGTTGACCAGAGTTCCTTCAATTTTTATTCCTTCTTTGGTTTTAACACATAACTTTCTGCCGATATTTTTTTTGTATTGCCGTGCTAAAAACAAAGGTTGTGTTATGCCTGCCGAACTTACTTCTAAAGAGAAGTCACCTTCTTCTCTATCCAGATTATGCTCGATGGCTCTACTAACTTCGACACAGTCCTTTACGGTAACGCCTTTATCGCCGTCTATAATAATTCTTATTTGATTAGACGGTGTAACATTCATATCAATTAAGAACAAAGTAGGGTTGTTCTCTAATGCTTTTTCTAAAAGCTCTGTAACTTTTTCTCGCATCGGTTTTTGGCTATAAAAAGAGGGGACTCTCTGTCCCCTCCCTTTGTTACGCTTCATTTTTCGGTTGCAAATATATTACTTTTTTATTTTTATGCCAAATAAACTTAACTATTAATGAGGTTGTCTTTTTTAGCAAAAACTCAGTACTTACCTTAAAATATTTGACTGCAATCATAATATTTGTCTGCTGTTTAAAAATATATTTTTTTATTTTTAAAAAAAGGCAACAACAATAAAGGGTAAAACATCCTTATACGAAAATGAGAAATATCATCTTTAAATATTAAAAAAAAACGTACCTTTACGAGGTATTTTAAAACCAGCTATATGAAAAAAATATTAGTCCCCACCGATTTTTCCGAGCAAGCTGAAAACGCACTCAAAGTAGCCGTTCAACTGGCAAAAAAGCATGACGCAAAATTATTTATACTTCATACTTTAGATATTCCGTTACATCTGGCAAACACAAGTGATGGTAGCGGACTTCCCGAATCTGTGTTTTTTTTAAAATTAACGGAAAAACGTTTTTCGGATTTAATGGGTAAGCCCTATCTTAAAGATGTTTCTATTAATAAAATAGTGGGACACAACGAAGTTTATGAAGATATTGCTCAAGCCTCTAACAAGAATGATGTCGATTTAATAGTTATGGGGTCTCATGGCGCCAGCGGTTTTAAAGAAATGTTTATAGGTAGTAACGCCGAAAAGGTTGTGAGAACGTGCAAAAAACCTGTTTTAATTATTAAAAATTTAATCGAAGATTTTAATCCTAAAAACTTTGTATATGCCACAGATTTTGAAGAAGACGGACAAATAGCCTTTAATAAAGCTCAAAAGTTTACTAAAGATATTGGTGCAAAACTAAACCTGCTTTATGTGAATACTCCCGGTAATTTTAATACTTCTTCTCAAATTCTTGAAAAGAAGAGGAGGTTTACTAAGGGTTTAAGCGAAAAAGATTATTCTTTTACCATTTATAATGATCTCACGGTAGAAAAGGGTATTTTGCAGTTTGTTAATGATACCGGTGCAGATATCATAGGTATGGGTACTCACGGAAGAAAAGGTATTTCACACTTTTTTAACGGCAGTATTAGCGAGGATTTGGTAAACCATACCAACATGCCTATCGTAACTTTTAAAATTTAGACAAAAACAGGTTTATAAATAAAAACTTAACATACCGTGTTTTCCTTAAAAAACAATATGGTCTGTGCGGTTTCTTTTTATTTGTATATCAACCACTGCAGAATGTAAGCTTTCTAAATATTAATAAGTAGTTATATTGATCATAATAAGGGAGACGACACCCGCTGATACGTGGACTACAGAATCAATCATAAATTGTTAAGAATCAAAAAAACCTCAATTCAAAAAAAACATGAATTAAGGTTTATTTATGTTGGCCTACTAGGGCTCGAACCTAGACTCTTCTGGACCAAAACCAGACGTGTTGCCAGTTACACCATAGGCCAATACTCTAAAGTGGGTGCAAATTTAAAACAAAGTTTGGCTTGAACAAATTTTTTTCTTTAAAAAACGTTCAAAATAAAAAAACACTTGGTTTAGCCTTAAATAGCATCTAAAATTTTGTTGGGATTTTTTTAATATTTTGCTAAAGTATTTATTAGTAAATTCGCACCAATTAATTAGTTTTATCATATGGCATCTATTAATTTTAAAAAATGGAACATTATTATTGGCTGGGCGGTTTTTTCAGTCGCACTAATTACTTATTGGCTTACGGTAGAACCTACGGCAAGTTTTTGGGATGCGGGTGAATATATTACAACCGCCAGCAATCTTGAAGTGGGTCACCCGCCGGGAGCACCATTGTATCAATTACTGGGTGCATTTTTCTCGATTTTTGCGTTAAACGCAAGCAAAATTGCTGTAACCATTAACCTAATGTCGGTTTTTGCAAGTGCTTTCACCATCTTATTTATGTACTGGTCGCTTAGTTATTTACTCCGTAAAATCGTTTCAAAGCATCATAAAATAGAAGGAAGTTATGCTATTGCTGTCTTAGGAAGTGCCGCTATTGCCGCTTTATCATTTACGTTTACCGACAGTTTTTGGTTTAATGCCGTAGAAGCCGAAGTATATGCTTCTGCAGCCTTTATAATGTCATTATTATTTTATCTTGCATTACGTTGGGAACAAGATATGGATAAACCTCGTGGCAACCGTTGGGTGGTACTTATCGCTTTTGTTGTAGGCTTGTCCTTTGGTGTTCACTTTATGGGATTGCTTACCATTCCGGCAATGGGATTTTTATACTTCTTCAAAAAATACAAAACCGTAACCGTTAAAAATTTTATTGTTGCAAATATCGTGGTGATAGCCATATTACTTTTTATATTTAAGTTACTGCTACCTATGTCTCTTAAATTTTTTAGTGCCTCCGAGTTGTTTTTTGTAAACTCGCTAGGAATGCCCTTTAACTCGGGTACAATCATTGCCGGTTTATTTTTTGCCACCCTGTTTTATTTCGGACTAAAAATAACCAGAGATAAGGGATATGTTCACCTAAATACTTTACTATTAAGCATTTTGTTTATTTTTATTGGATTCTCCAGTTGGATTATGCTTCCTATTCGTGCCAATGCCGGTACTGTTATTAATGAAAACAACCCCAATAATGCTCGTGAATTATTAGCATATTACAACAGAGAGCAATATCCTGAAACACACTTGTTTTACGGACCTATGTTTACCGAAAAATACGTAGGTCTGGACCCGCTTCGTCCATATAAGGATGACAAACCAAAATACGAAAAAGACAAAAATCTAGGCAAATATGTAATTGTAAATAACTATAAAAATGCCTCTCAAAATCTAGATGATTCACAAAAAGGATTTTTCCCCAGAATGTGGAGTACAGAACACAGTGCCAATTACCTGCAATTTTTGGATGGATTGGAATTTAGCGTAAAAAGAGAATATCGAAGCGAACCCAGACTGGTTGAAGAAGTAAAAAAATTTAAAGAAGCCGTAAAAGCCGGATTGGTTGACACAAAAGATTACGATGCTTTTTTAACCAATTACGGAAGCTTTTTAGATATAAAAAAACCTTCCTTTTTGGATAATATGAAGTTTCTTTTTCAGCACCAATTCGGATATATGTATTGGCGCTATTTTATGTGGAATTTTTCCGGCAGACAAGACGATGTTCAAGGAGAAGGAACCGATCTTCACGGAAACTGGATTAGCGGAATACCATTTATTGACAATATTTTAATAGGAAATCAAGAAAATTTACCTTCCGATTTTAAAAATAACAAAGCTAGAAATACCTACTATATGCTTCCGTTACTCTTAGGGATTTTAGGATTGGTATTTCATTTTAAAAACGACCCGAAAACTTTTTGGGTATTATTAATCTTCTTTCTCTTTACGGGATTAGCTCTAAAAATTTACTTAAACGAACGTGCTTTTGAACCCAGAGAGAGAGATTATGCTCTGGTAGGTTCATTTTATGTTTTTGCTATGTGGATAGGATATGGAGTATTTGCACTTTTTGAAGTAATAAAAGATTATTTAAATCCAAAAATTGCGGTCATTACAACATTAACAGTAACTTTACTTGCTTCACCAATACTGTTAGCCAGTCAAAACTGGGACGACCATGACCGGTCAAACAAATACACGGCAAAATCGATGGCACAAATGTATTTAGACTCCTGTGACCCCAATGCCATCATCTTTACTATAGGCGATAACGACACCTTTGCTCTTTGGTATTTGCAAGGAGTTGAAAAATACCGCCAAGATGTTCGAGTAATTAACACCAGCCTTTTTCAAACCGATTGGTACATAGACGATATGAAGAAAAAAGCTTATGACAGCGACCCCATACCCTCGCAACTAACACATGAACAATACCGTTTTGGAACACGTGATTTTGTTTTTTATCAAAAAACTAAAAAAGACACCTTAGACATTAAAACTTGGATGAACTTTGTTGCAAACGACACCAAAGCTACCCAAGTAGAGTTAGAAAGCGGTCAATGGGCAAACACCTTTCCTTCAAAAACCATAAAAATCCCCGTTAATAAAGAAAATGTGTTAAAATACGGTATTGTAGACCCAAAAGATGCCGATAAAATCGTAGATAACATTTACATCACCATTGGCAGTGATATTATTTACAAAAGCACCTTGTTAATGCTGGATATTATTGCCAACAACGACTGGAAACGCCCTATTTATTTTAGTGGAGGAAGCTACAATGATTCCGATTTTTTATGGATGAAAGATTATTTACAACTAGACGGTATCATTTACAAATTAGTGCCTATTAAAACACCTGTAGATAAAAGAAATCCGTTTGATATGGGACGAATAAATACAGATAAAATGTATGATATCGTAATGAAATGGGATTGGGGTAACAGCGGAAGCGACAACATTTATCACGATACCGAAACCAGAAGAAACGGTATTACCTACCGAAGTACTTTATCGCGACTTGCTGACGAACTTGTTAAAGAAAGCAAGTTTGAAAAAGCCGAGAAAATTTTAGATCTGGGAATGGAAAAAATGCCGGTAGATATATTTGAATATTATTCACTCTTAGAGCCTTTTATTGAGGGTTATTACAAAATTAACAAACCCGAAAAAGCCAGAGAAGTTTTTAGTAAAGTAACTAAAATTTACCAAGAACATCTTTTGTATTATAGTGGCTGGGATGAAGCAAAGCAAATTTCTTATGCCGAAGATATTATTACCGATATGGAACGTTATAGAGCATTGGTAGACATCACGATTAAATATGATGATGAAGAGTATGCCCGCAAACAAGCTTCAAAATTTAACGACTACTTAAAACTATTTAGAGCCTTTTACGATGAAGACGAAGGCTTGGATATGGAAGATGTCAAACGCGAAAAAGAAATAGACTCGCTATTAAACATTTTGGAAGATTCTATAAAATAAACATCTTTTGAAATCTTATTTGGTAAAAACGCCCAAACTTGTTTCTCGGTTATTTCCGGAACGACTTTGGGCGTTTGCCAACAAAAAAAACACTGTTTTTCTAACCTTTGACGATGGTCCCATTCCCGAAGTAACACCTTGGGTGCTGCAAGAATTAAAAAAGCACAATGCAAAAGCTACTTTTTTTTGTATTGGAGACAACGTAAGAAAGCATCCGCATATTTTTAAACAAGTAATAAAAGATGAACACGGTATAGGAAACCACACTTTTAACCACATTAACGGATGGAAAAACGCTACACAAAAATACATTCAAAATATTGAAAAATTTGAAAAAGAAGTTCCTGTTAAAACAAGCCTTTTTCGTCCTCCCTATGGGAAAATTACTCCTAAACAAGCAAAAAAACTCACAGAAAGAGGATATAAAATTGTCATGTGGGATGTTTTAAGTGCCGATTTTGACACATCTATTTCAAAAGAAAAATGCGTATCTAACGTTTTAAACAATATAGAAGAAGGAAGCATTGTAGTTTTTCACGATAGTTTAAAATCTTTTAAAAAATTAAACTATGTGCTTCCCAGAGTTTTAGAATATATTAGTAAAAAAGGTTGGCAGTGCGAAGCGATACGTTAATTACACATATTCTTTAACCAAGCCTATTAATGTGTTTGCATCTTGCTCTCCACTTTGACGCCATTTCATTTCGCCATTTTTATAAATCATAAGAGTAGGTAGCCCCTTTACTCTTAGAGCTTCCGATAGTTCTTTATTTTTTTCTACATCAATTTTAATTACACGAGCTTTATCGCCCATAGCCGCGGCAACATCTCGTAAAACGGCATGCATTTCTTTACAAGCTTCGTCCCATTCTGCATAAAAATCTAACAAAACAGGTACTTGAGTTTCTATTAATTCTCCAAATTTTGACATCTTCTTACTCTCTTTTACTTGTTAATTACAATACAAATATAGTATTTTCAGTGTATTAAGTGTTATTTGAACGTTTTTTAAGTTTTATCACCGTAATTTCGGGCCAAATTCCTACACGTCCAGGAAAGGCTAAATACCCAAATCCTCTGTTTACATTAATGTATTGTTCATTCTTTTTATAAATCCCTGCCCATTGCTTATAGCGCCATTTTACAGGGCTCCATTTTATCCAACCCGGTATTTCTATACCAAACTGCATTCCGTGCGTATGCCCGCTTAAGGTTAGATGAAACTTTTTTTTGTGATTTACTATTTGAGCATCCCAATGAGAAGGATCATGGCTGAGTAAAATTTTGAAATCGGAATTTTTAACATTTTCAGAAGCCTTTTGTAAATCACCTGCTTGTTTAAAACCTCCTGTTCCCCAATTTTCTACACCTATTATGGCAATTCGTTCGTTGTTTTTGGTAATAAATCTGCTTTCATTTAGTAATAAATCAAATCCTATTTCTTTTTGTATGGTTTTTAAATCTTCAAAATTTTGCTCTTTTGCTCGCTTGTTGTTCCAAGTAATATAATCACCGTAATCATGATTGCCCAATACCGAAAACATTCCGTCTTTTGCTTTTAATTTTTTAAAGAGTTTTTTATACGGAAGCATCTCTTCGGCTTTGTTATTTACCAAATCCCCTGTAAATAAAATCAGGTCGCTTTTTTGCCGGTTAATTAAATCTATGGCATAGGCTACTTTTTCCGGATTATCAAAACTTCCCGAATGTACATCACTAATTTGGGTAATTTGGTACCCGTTAAATGCTTCGGGTAAATCATCAAAGGTTAAAGTATATTGTAAAACTTTAAAGTTATACTTACCTCTGTATATTCCGTATAAAAAAGAAGCAAACGGAATTGCCGCCAAACCGAGAGCTATTTGTGAAACAAATTTTCTTCTGTCCGGAATAGTGCTTGTTTGTGATACAGAAAAATAAGAAGTGATTTTTTGAAATAACCGTACAACATCTTCTCCAAACATAAAAGACAAAATCACCAGTTTGGGAAGCAAAAAAGTAATAAAAATAGCAAAGGCATAACCGTGTGAATGCCAAAAGTCTTTTCTTTCAAAATCATAAAACCAATACACAAAATTAACCGGCACCAAAATACTAATTGCCCAATATAAAAAATAAATCCATTTATTTTTAAAAACCGTCTTGAAAGCCTGAAAGGCGTACAAATCAATTAAAAAAACTACTATTACAAATAGTATCCAGCGAATCATAAAAAAATTAAAAAAACAAATGTATTAAATCAAAAATTGTCATAATCTTATTAAATTGTTAAAGATGAAAATTTTTATATTTAAAATAATGAGGTTATACCAAGTTGTTGGTTACTAAATATTCGGCAATTTGTATGGCGTTGGTAGCTGCTCCTTTTCTAAGGTTATCGCTCACAATCCACATATTTAAGGTGTTTTCTTGCGA
>JALWKK010000108.1 GCA_027081505.1 Flavobacteriaceae bacterium | reverse complement strand
AAAACACAAAGAATATCAATGAAATACAAAGAAAAATTAACAATAGACCACGTAAAAACTTAAACTATAATAAACCTTTTGAAATATTTTATAAATTTGTAAACAACAATGTTGCATTTGCTAGTTGAATCTGCCACAAGTGCGTTTTTAGTATTGAATAGATTATCTTAATAAAAATTTGTATGTTTGAAACATGCAAAAAAGAACCAAACTAATTCTATTTTTATTACTTCCCGTTCAAATAATAGGATTAAGAGTATTAAGAAATTTTCCCGAATTTGTCGAGAGCTATTACAGCAACGGAATGTACCCAATTCTATCAAAAACTGCTCGGTATTTGTTTGGTTGGGTTCCGTTTTCGGTAGGAGATATTTTTTATTTATTAATTGGAGTTATTGCGCTGCGTTGGGTGTACAAAAATTTTTCAAGGATAAAAACGAAACCCGCCGGATTTTTTCTACATATTGCTGCTGCATTATCGGTAATTTATTTTATGTTTAACATACTTTGGGGATTTAATTATTACAGATTACCGTTATATAAATCGCTTAACCTTGATACACAATATACGACCGAAGAATTGATACAAACCACCAAACGATTTATTGCAAAATCGAATGAAATGCATCGCCAATTAGGCTATCCGGACAGTGTGAAAATTGATCTTCCGTATTCACAAAAAGAAATTATGGAACGTTCGACTAACGGCTATAAAAATCTGGAAAAGATACATCCTTTTTTGTCGTATTCGCCGGCAAGTATTAAAAAAAGTACTTGGAGTTTGTTGCTTACGTATATGGGATATAGTGGCTATTACAATCCTTTTTCGGGAGAAGCACAAGTAAACAGTTTAATAAAAAATTATAAGTTTCCGGTGGTGAGTTGTCATGAACAAGCTCATCAAATAGGTTATGCAGCAGAAAATGAAGCAAATTTTATAGCTACTTTGGCAACGCTTCAAAACGATGATAATTTTATTAAGTATTCGGGTTATATATTTGCATTGCGCTATTTAGTAAATGAAATAGCTCGTAGAGATCGCGACAAATACGAAGAGTTACTTACTACAATAAATCCCGGTATTCTTGCCGGTTATAAGGAAATGCGTGATTTTTGGAAAAGTTACGAAACTCCCTTCGAAAATATTTCGAAAACATTTTGGGATACTTTTTTAAAAGCCAACAATCAATCTAAAGGACTTATGAGTTATAGCTATATGGTAGCCCTAGTGGTAAATTATTATGAAGATAAACCTTTGTAACAACAAGATAAGCTTATAATTTTTCTAAATTACTCGATAATGTTTCTAAAAATTTAGAAATGGGTCCTTTTATCATCATTGCCATCATAGGGTTGAAGTCTCCTTGAAACTGAAGTTGTAATTGCGATGTGCTTTCAGAAGCAGAAGTTATGTTTCCTGTAAGGTTAAAAGGAATTTTGTCGCTCATTGCTCCCAGAACAATCTTTGAGTGCGGTTTTTCTTCTTTTACTTCCAAGGCTATTTCGGGCATTCCTTTTAGTGCAAAAACAAAGGCGTTGGGGTGTAATACTTCAAATTTTGAAATATTTTCGGGCATTAATTCTTCAAAATTTTTAACTTGTTTTAAAAATTCAAAAAGCTCTTCTTGACTTTTGCTAACGTTTATTTTTCGTGCTGTTATTTCCATTTTTTAATTTTCTATTTTTATTTATCCAGTCCGTATTCTAAAGCAATTTTAACCAATCCGGCAGTATTTCTTGCACCTAGTTTTATCATCATATTTCTACGATGCGTTTCTACTGTACCAAAACTTATAAAGAGTTTATCTGCTATTTCATGTGTTGTATATTCATCTAAGATAAGCGTAAGTACTTCTTTTTCTCTTCGAGACAAGGTAGGAAACGGATTTTCTTTTTTATCTGAAGAACCCAATGCACTATTTAAAATGATTTCGCTAACTGTTTCGTCTAAATAAGTGCTACCGGAATAGACTGTTTTAATGGCATCGATAACTTCATTTTGCCCTGCATTTTTAAGTACATACCCTTTTGCCCCGTTTTTAAGCATTAATTTTATTAGACTTCCTTCTTTATGCATTGATATAGCTATAATTTTTAGGTCGGGGTTTTGTTTCAATAACAATTTACAGGTTTCGATTCCGTTTAAATCCGGCATATTTACATCTAAAAGGACTACATCTACCGGTTTTTCTTTAAGTATTTCGATTCCGTCTTTACCGTTTAAGGCATAACCGGAAACTTGAACTGCCGGGCAATTGTCTAATAATAAAGAGAGTCCTTCAATTACCATTTTATGGTCGTCTATAATGAATACGTCTATCATAGTGGAATATTTATAGTTACCGTTGTACCTTTTCCTAAGTCGGAATCCCAAACAATAGTACCGTCTAAATAAGAAACTCTAGTGTTAATGTTTTCAATACCTACACCATCTTTTTTTATAGCGTCTTTATAGTTAAACCCTTTACCATCATCTTCTATAATAAGTGTTAATTGATCTTCAAAACCAAATAATTGAAGTAATATACTTGCAGCATCAGCGTGTTTTCTAATATTTGATAAAACTTCTTGGGCGATTCGATACAGCATTATTTTTTTTGTTTCGTCTATTTTGCTAGGAAGATTATTTATTTCCAGAGTAATGTTGTAGCCTTGTTGTTTTAATTGTTCTCCCAAGTCTTCGAAAGCACCGCCGAGTCCGGAAAGACTTAGTGAATGAGGCATCATATTATGCGATACGCGTCTTACTTCTAGGCATGCTTCATCAATAAGTTGGTTTGTTTTTTTAGTTAAGGGTGTGTTATTAAAGTCATCGCATTGGTTTTGAATACCGGTAAAATGTGCTTTTATAGTACTTAATAAGCCGCCGAGTCCGTCGTGTAGGTCTTTAGCAATACGCAATCGTTCGGCTTCTTGACCTTCAATCATACTGTTTAGCGCAGTTAACTTGTTTTTTTGTTGTAGTTCGGTAATTTTTTGCTTTTGGAGTGCTTGTGTTTGTTCGGCAATGGTTTGTTGGTATTTTATTCTTTTTTTAAAAAATATAAATGAGCCAATAAGTAATAAGCCGGAGGTAATTAACCCTAAAAGAATCGCATTTTTTTTCTGTTTTTCTTTTTCAATTTTCAGGTTTTGCTCGGCTTCTAATTTGTCAAACTCATATTGCATACCAGCTTGCGTAATTTTCCGAATATTTTTTTCGTTAAAAAGTGAATCTTTTACAGCGGTATATTGCTCATGGTTTTTTAAAGCTTCTGAGTAATTCCCAAGGCTTTTATTTGCTTTAAAAAGACAGTTACATGCTTTATAAACATATTCTGCATCATTGGCTTGCAGGGCTATTTTTTTTCCTTTTGTACAGTCTAATAAGGCTAATTCGGGTTGGTTTAAAGTGTTGTATAATAAACCTCTATCTGTGGCAACACGCATCAAACCGTCTGTATGATTTTTTTCTAAAAAAATGGTGTGGGCGGTATCGAAATGCTTAAGTGCTTTTTCATATTCTTTTAGTTGTCTATAAGCATCAGCTAAATTAAGATGAGATGTCCCTACAAATCGTTTGGGGAGATTTGCTTCTAGTTTCATTTTTTTTGATTCTTGAATCACCCGTATCGCTTCTTCGGGCTTGTTCATTTTATTTAGTAAATCTCCTTTGTTACCTAAAATAATAGAAGCATTTGCTAAAGAATTTAAATGCAACGCGCTTTGATAAGCTTTGTCGTAAAATAATAGTGCTTTTTCATAATCTTCTGTTTTGTTATATAAATTAGCCAACGAATTATTTATAACAAGTCGTTGCCCTTTTAGTTTAAAAATACTTTCTTTATCTAATTTAAGTGTATCTGTTTTATCTAGTAATTCTTTTGCTTCAATGTTTGTAGAAATAGCAAGTATTACAGCACCTAGTTTACTATATACACCTGCCTTTGATGCAAGGATTAACGGGTTTAGAAGCGGGTCATCACTATTTTTTGCAAAGCCTTGCGCTTTGTTAAGATAGGTTAATGAAGAATCGGTTTTTGACGCATAGAAATAATAATTACCTTTTGAGAGATAAGAATGGGCTAATAGTTTCGGGTTATCTTCCTTTTCGGCAATTTGAATGGCTTTTTCAATTAACTGAAAAGTAACGGGAGTATATCGATTTTTTCCGGCACAGGAAGTTAAGATTTTTATCTTTTTAAAAGAATCATTTTCCGCATTGATTAACAAAAGAACGGAGTCTGCTTCTGTTCTTGTAAAATTTTGTGAAAACCCAATGTTTAAAAAGCCAAAAATAAATACGGCTAGGAGTAAAAGTTTTATTACAGAAATATTTTTCAAGAAGTTTGTTCTTTTTTTACGTCATAAACATAAGAAAATTAAATAAAATAGAAGGAATTGGAGACTATTTTTCTCCATTGTTTATCAATGTCTTTATGTGGGGATACTTGTAATAACCCATTTTCCGTCTATTTTTTCCAATTCGACTTCATCGGTACCGGACTCGGTTTTTCCTTGATATTCTATTTTCATAAAAATTTCTACCCACATTTTATCTTTTTCATATTCGTTTTTTTTCCGAAGTTGAAATTCTTTAATCGTCCAATTTTCATATTTCTTCACCTTATACCGAAGCCTTTCCGTCCAGTTTTTTTCTTTGGGTAATACTTCTCTCCACGAATTATCTTGCCTTATTTTTGAAGCATAAAAATAAGTGATGATGGATTCGGGATTATTTTCAAAGCTACTAATTTCAGGAGCATTTTGGGTTGTTATCAAAGGAGCATCCGACAGTAACTCCCAAGTTTCATCGTTTTGGGAGAAGCTTATTGAAACGATTAGCAACAAAAAGAATGTGAATTTTTTTTTCATAGCGTTTAATTTATGAGTATGTCTGAATATTCTTTTTTAATAAAATCACCCACTTCTTTTTCTATGGCTTTCATTTTTTTATGAAATACCAAAAATAAAGGGGTAACAATGCCCGGCAAAATAAAGCAAAGCACAATAATTATATTTGTAACTATAGTTGGAAAGGTTCTCTTTACAATGATTTTGTTTTTAAAAACAAAGTCATTAGCACCGATGAGTTTGCTTTTTGCTACCGAAACTACTTTACTATAATAATTTCCTACCTTGTTTTTGTTGCCAAACTCCTTTTCTAGGGCTTCTTTAACTTCCTGAAGTGTAACACTGTTTTCTTTAATTTTTAGTTTCATGGTAATTAGTTTTTAGCAGAAAAATCAGGGTTTACATTTAAACCATTTATTTTTTCTTGTAGCGAATTAATTTTGGCTTCTAAGCTTTCAAATTTTGAAAGTTCTTTTTTAAGTCGGGCAATTTCTTTTTCTTGATTTTGATTTTTTTCTTTTAGATTTTCAACTATATCATTTAACTCTTTAATGGCTTGAACAGCGACAGGGATTATTTTTTCATAATTTACAGACCAAAGACCATTGCTCTCGTCTTCCGGTTTAAAAGTAGCTTCGGGTATGATATTATACAACTCTTGAGCTATAAAACCGATTTCTTCTTTTCCTGAATTTGATATTAAAATTAACTCATTATCTTTAAATACTGAAGCAAATTGAATATAACTTTTGGCTTGTATTTTGAGTAAATCGTTTAAACCGTATTTTATTTTTTGTTGCTGTTTTTTTATTCTTTTATCACTATATGTTGTCCAAGCATTGGCACGCGCTTGACCTACCGATATGGATGCGTTATTTGGGAGTTCTAACGCATAGGTTGGATTGCTGTCATTTATGCCAACACGACCATCTCCTCTTATGTGAATAATATTTCCGGTTGTAGTATGGTTAATGGCAAATCTACTGTCTGATAGAGTGTTATCTGCTCTACCATAGAGTGTCCATTGATTGGTGGTCTCAAAAGCATTAGTAAAACGTATTCTTGCTCCGTCATTGGCTTGGTATTCTTCTAGTTCTATATGCGATGTTGTTCCGGAACTATTTCTGCTAATGTTAAGGCTTGCATTTGCATTGTCTGTTTCGCCAATGCTTAATCTATCCGAAATATAATTTCTTCCTATAAAATAACCTGCCCAGCCGTTGGCAGTAGAAACACTGTTATAGGTGCCTATTTGAGTACCACCGGTACTTGGTGGAATAACATTGTAGGTGCCATATTTGTTTCCTGTCCCGGTTCCTGTTAATTCGTTATAAGTTCCGTAATGAACTCCGTCTCCGTTTCCGTCCATAATATTTCTTATCCCCCAACGATCTCCGTTTCCGGTGTCGTTAAAAGAATTATCAATCCCAACATAAATATTAATATTACCGTTGGCACCACTGAAAGCATTTAAAACCCCCGTTTTTGCACCTGTTCCTGTACCACTCAAGAAATTTTGCAACCCAAAAGCAGCATTTGAAGTAGAACCTGTCATATTATTTACTACTCCGTAGTAATTGCCGGTATTGCTACTAAAGTTACTATAAACACCGGTTTTTGCTCCTTGCGAAGCAGATGTAAAAACAGTATAGGTTCCATATTTAGAGCCTGTACTTGCAGAAGAAAAAGTATTATAGGTTCCATAATGATATCCACTACCGGTATTTAAAATATTGTTTGCCGTACCTATTTGAGACCCTGATCCTGTTCCGCTCAATAGGTTGTGAGTACTATAATGAGTTCCGCTACCGGTGTTTGAGTTTTCTATATAATGCCCATAAATGGTTCCGTTATCAGCACTGTTGATAAGAGTATTTATTGCTCTTGTACCTATTCCTTCTTCAATATCTAATTTATAATCTGCTGTGTTTTTTCCTATTGCTACATTGCCTTGTGTAAAAATATCATCTGTTATTGCGCTTGGTGTAGCGGTTGTTCCTTCAGCAAACCAATCTGCGTCTTGTAGTGAAGATAAATCAACGGTTTGGGTTGTTACACCATCATTTTCTAAAGAAAGATTTAAGGTAGTACCTGTTAAATCAAACTGGTCAATGATTTGGTCGTCTGTGCCAACAGTTGTTGGGTCAACAAAACTTACTTGTCCCGCACCATCGGTAGCCATAATTTGGTTGGCGGTACCGTCTGTAAGTGGCATATTGTATTCATCATTGATGTTCATTAAACCGTTTTTATAAATAGTTAAAGCGTTGCTCCTGTTTGCTGGATTTAATCCGTTACCTACTACAAACAAGCGGTCGTTAGCATTCCAAGAGTTTATACTTACTGGTGTATAGTTGGTATTACAAACCCCTATGGCGGTTTCAGCAAAAGATGGTGCAGTTGTATAGATCCCCATAGCTGTGGAAACAACTCCCGATGCAGTAGTATTTCTCCCCATAGCTGTGGAATAATTACCTGATGCGTTTGTGTTTAACCCCATAGCTGTGGAATAATCACCTGATGCGTTTGTATTATTACCCATTGCTACAGAATTACCACCTGATGCAATTGTTAAAGCGCCTATTGCTGTGGAACCAAATCCCGAAGCCGTTGTATTTTGACCCATTGCTGTGGATCTATCACCAGAAGCTGTAGTTAATATCCCAAAAGCAGTACTCGCTTCTCCTGATGCTTCGGTATTGATTCCACCGGCAAATGAATATTCACCAACATTAACATCATTCCAAACATTGTTATTATATGAACCAAAATTACCTCGAACATCACCAGCCCTAAAAGCTCCTTTTCTTGGATTAAAAAACATACGTGTACCGGTGCCTGTTAACGTAATTGCATCGCCAGAATTAAAGGTTCCGGTTACTTGAAACCCGTCACCTCCATTTATATTTACAGCACCGTTATCTGCGGTAATGGTTCTCCCGGCTCCAGCACCACCCTCGTCATAGGCTTGGTCTAAAGTGTTTTGAGTATCTGTAAAAAAGGCAGAAGGGTCAACAAAACTAACTTGACCGGCACCATCGGTAGCCATAATTTGGTTGGCGGTACCGTCTGTAAGTGGCATATTGTATTCATCATTGATGTTCATTAAACCGTTTTTATAAATAGTTAAAGCGTTGCTCCTGTTTGCTGGATTTAATCCGTTACCTACTACAAACAAGCGGTCGTTAGCATTCCAAGAGTTTATACTTACTGGTGTATAGTTGGTATTATAAACCCCTATGGCGGTTTCAGCAAAAGATGGTGCAGTTGTATAAAACCCCATTGCAGAGGAAGAATCTCCGGATGCAGTAGTATAAAACCCCATTGCAGAGGAAGAATCTCCGGATGCAGTAGTATAAAACCCCATTGCTGTGGAACCAAGCCCCGAAGCCGTTGTATTTTGACCTATTGCTGTGGCTCTAATACCGGATGCAGTTGTATTGTCGCCCAATGCAGTAGAAGAAAGTCCGGATGCGGTTGTGCTTCTACCCATTGCGATGGAATAATCACCAATGTTAGCATCATTCCATTGACTACCTGAAACATAACCAGCCCGAAAAGCTACTTTTCTGGGGTAAAAAAACATACGTGTACCCGCTCCAGAAAGTGTTAAACTTGCCCCGGAGTTAAAAGTTCCGGTTACTTGAAGTCCATCCACACCGTTAATTGCTACCGCCCCGTTATCTGCCGTGATGATACGTCCTGCACCGGCACCACCTTGGTCGTATGCTTGGTCTAAGGTGTTTTGAGTATCTGTAAAAAAGGCAGAAGGGTCAACAAAACTTACTTGTCCTGCCCCATCGGTTGCCATAATTTGGTTGGCGGTACCGTCTGTAAGTGGCATATTGTATTCATCATTGATGTTCATTAAACCGTTTTTATAAATAGTTAAAGCGTTGCTCCTGTTTGCTGGATTTAATCCGTTACCTACTACAAACAAGCGGTCGTTAGCATTCCAAGTGTTAATACTAACCGGTGTATAGTTAGTGTTGTAAACCCCTATTGCGGTTTCGGCAAAAGACGGAGCAGATGTATAGGCACCTGAAGCTGTAGTATAATAACCGGATGCAGTAGTATAAAACCCCATTGCAGAGGAAGAATCTCCGGATGCAGTAGTATAAAACCCCATTGCTGTGGAACCAAATCCCGAAGCCGTTGTATTTTGACCTATTGCTGTGGATCTATCACCAGAAGCTGTAGTTAATATCCCAAAAGCAGTACTCGCTTCTCCTGATGCTTCGGTATTGATTCCACCGGCAAATGAATATTCACC
>JALWKK010000107.1 GCA_027081505.1 Flavobacteriaceae bacterium | reverse complement strand
TTTTTGTAATTTGTTCTTGTTTATTTTTTTTTTTTTTGTTCATTTTTTTATTTTTTTTTTTGATTAATTTATTAAAAATAACAAAAACTTGCTTTACACACTATATTACAAACTCAATTTTAACCGGATTATTAGATATCAAAAAATAAGAGAATCTAATTTTTGACCTTACACCTAAAAGTGTCTAATAGTTTCACAAGCATTTTCCGGAAGTTAAAAAATGCTTGTGAATTACTTTTTAATATCCCAACACCTCCAAAATCTTATTTTTTACTTTTTCTATAGAAGGAATCATCGTTTGTTCTAAAGTGGAATTTAAAGGAATTGCCGGCATATTTTCACTGCCAATAAGCATGACCGGAGCATCTAAATACCTAAAACATTCCTCTTGTATTCTTCCTTGTAAGGCTCTTGAGAAACTATTTTCTGAAGGTTCTTCGGTAACGATTAAACATTTACCGCATTTTTTTACCGAAGCAAAAACAGTAGGATAATCTAATGGATGAAGGGTACGTAAATCAATAATTTCAATAACATCTTGCATTCCTAATTCTTCGGAAGCGTTCATTGCCCAATGTACACCCATACCATAGGTAATAATGCTTAAGGTTTCTTTATCTTCTTGTTTCCAGATTTCTTGCAATACCCACGCTTTCCCGAAAGGTAAAACATAATCTTCTGCAGGCTCTATGCTCGTTGCACCGTGCGTACCCGGCACTTTACTCCAATACAAGCCTTTGTGTTCAAAAATCACCACCGGATTGGGATCGTAATAAGCAGCTTTTAATAAACCTTTTAAATCGGCTCCGTTGCTGGGGTAGGCAATTTTTATACCTCTAATATTACTTACCACACTTTCTACCGAAGACGAGTGATAAGGACCGCCGCTTCCATAGGCTCCTATGGGTACTCGTAATATCATAGAAACGGGCCATTTCCCGTTTGAAAGGTAACAACTTCTACTTACTTCTGTAAATAATTGATTGAGTCCGGGCCAAATATAATCGGCAAATTGAACTTCTACAATGGGTTTTAAACCTACGGCACTCATTCCAACGGTACTTCCTACAATAAAAGCTTCTTGAATGGGCGTGTTAAATACTCGATGATCACCAAATTTTTGAGCCAAAGTTGCTGCCTCTCTAAATACACCTCCCAATCTTCCTCCTACATCTTGCCCGTAGAGTAAACATTCTTTGTGTTTTTTCATTAATTCCTCAATAGCGTGTAAGGCACAATCTACCATTACTACTTTTTCTGCCCCTTTAGGCTCTCGTACTCCTACTTCTTCGGTAATTGGAGTCGGTACAAAATCGTGAGTAAACAAATCCTCCGGTTTGGGGTCTTCGGCTTTTAAGGCTTTTCTAAAATGAGATGTTACTTCTTTAACAGCTTCTTTTTCGATTACATCCAATTCCTTTTCCGTAAAACCATTTTTTAAAAGAAGGTTTTTTAATTTCGGATAAGGGTCTCTGCTTCTAGCCTCTTCCAAATCATCACGGTACCACTCCATTCGCACTCCGGAGGTGTGATGGTTCAATAACGGAACTCTCGCATGAATTAGAAACGGTCTTCGTTCTTTACGAATGGTTTTTATTACTTTTTGAACGGTTGCATAACTTTCTTCAAAATCGGTTCCGTCAATGCTCACAGCTTCAAAACCTTTAAAACCTTGAGCGTATTCATAGGCATTTTGAGCCCGGGTTTCTGCAGCAGTTGCGGATATATCCCAACCATTATCTTGTACCAAATACAAAATAGGAAGTTGCTTTAATGCTGCCATTTGGAATGCTTCTGAAATTTCACCTTCGGTTACCGAAGCATCGCCCAAAGAACAAACGACAAGGGGTAAATCGGAATCTTGAATTTTAAATTCCGAATGGGTTTCTTTATACTGAAAACCAAGTGCTACTCCTGTTGCCGGTATGGTTTGCATACCCGTTGCACTGCTTTGATGCGGAATTTTAGGTTTATCGGCATCTCGTAAACTCGGATGCGAATAGTAACTTCTTCCTCCTGAAAAAGGGTCGTCTCGTTTTGCCAATACCTGAAGCATTAAGTCATAAGGTTGCATCCCGATTGCCAATAACATAGCGTCATCCCGATAATACGGAAAGGCATAATCTTGGGGAAATAATTGCAATCCAACTGCGGTTTGAATCACCTCATGACCGCGTGATGTGGCATGTACGTATTTTGAAACCAATTTAAAATTGTTTTCGTATAACTCGGTAATGGCTTTGGCAGTACAAAGATTTTTATAGGCTTTTTTTAGTATGTTTTTATTTATTTTCATTTTTTTATTTCAAGCAATTAGACCTAGTAGGTTTTCTGCCTGAGGCAGACAAGTAAAAAACTACTTGATTTTGAGTCGTATCATATTTTCCTACTCCCATCAAATTCTTCCATATAATCTGCAATTCTTCTAAGGAACGAACCGGCAAGATAACCGTCCACAATCCGATGGTCAAACGATAACGACAAGTACATCATACTTCGTATTTCAATTACATCACCCTCTTCTTTTTCAATCACTTCCGGACGTTTTTTTATGATTCCCGTAGCAAGAATGGCAGCTTCGGGTTGATTGATAATTGGTGTTCCCATAAGGCTTCCAAAAGTACCTACGTTACTAATGGTAAAGGTACTTCCTGTTGTTTCGTCTGCCGTTAGTTTGTTGTTTCTGGCTTTGGTTGCCAATGTGTTGGTTTCTTCGGCTAGTGTTTGAAGTGTTTTTTTATCGGCATTTTTTACTACGGGAACAATTAGGTTTCCTGTGGGTAAAGCCGTTGCCATACCTATATTAATTTCGTCTTTTACAATGATGTTTTTTCCGTCTAAAGAAGAATTGATGTTCGGAAAATCTTTAATCGCTTTTGCTACCGCTTCGATAAACAAGGGTGTAAAAGTGAGTTTTTGGCGGTATTTTTCAAAGAAAGGCTTTTTCATTTTGTTTCGCCATGCCGCCATATTGGTTACATCGGCTTCTACATAGGCTGTTACGTGAGGCGAAGTATGTTTGCTAAAAACCATATGGTCTGCAATCATTTGTCGCATTCTGTCCATTGGCACAATTTTCCCTGTACCTTTATCAAATTGTAAATCAGGTATTTTAAAACCTTTGTTTTCAATAACAGCTTGTGCAAATTTAAAAGGACGACCTTCTTCTATGTATCGCATTACATCACTTTTTCGCAAACGGTTGTCTTTTCCGGTTGCCGGAATACGTGCCAATTCTTCGTAACTTATATGATGTTTTCTTGCAATGGAATCAATTAATGGTGAAATAAACACGTCTTTATTAACAACAAAATGAGTTGCTGAAACGGACGATTGGTTCTTTTTTTTATCCGAAGCTTTTTCAGAAGAAATAACGGGTGTTTTTTTACCCGAAGAAACAGATTGTTTTTTGGAAGATTTTTTACTTCCCTCACTACCGGAAATTTTAATCAAAGCGATAACATCTCCTACTTGAGCTACTTCGTTTTCTTTATATAAAATTTTATCTACTACTCCCGAAGCGGTTGCATGCACCTCGGCATCGACCTTATCGGTAGCAACTTCGAGGAGTATTTCGTCTTTTTCGATATAGTCGCCAATCTTTTTATACCAAGTAATAATGGCTGCTTCAGAGATGCTCTCACCTAACTTTGGCAAACGGATTTCTACAAATTCCGAAACTTTTTTATTAGCCATAATATGTTATTATTTACTCACTAAAACGGAATACAAAGTTAACTAATGTTTGTTAGTTTATCTATTTATTCAATAGAGATATTATTCATTTTATGCTTAAAGATAAATTTTAATTATTATTTTTAAACTCATTGAGAGTCTTATAAAAATCTTCTTGTACAGGTCTGTTTTCGGGAATTTCTCGTAAAGCTTCAACTTCTTTTAAACTTTCAAAACAATCTTTTGGGAGTTGTTGGTAGAGTTTAGTGCCGGCGGTTTTCCAAGCAATCATTTCATCGCTAACATCCTTACTAATTTTTGCCGGATTTCCTACCACCAATTTACGTTTGGGAATAATCATTCCGGCTTTTACAAATGCCATTGCTCCAACGATAGATGCGTCCCCTATTTCAGCATCGTCCATAATAACTGAATTCATTCCGATAAGGCAATTTTTACCCAAATTTGCTCCGTGAATAATGGCTCCGTGTCCTACGTGAGCACCTTCTTTTAAAACAATGGTCTTTCCGGGAAACATATGTATTGTACAGTTTTCTTGCACATTAACTCCGTCCTCTAAGATGATTTCGCCCCAATCTCCACGAATGGCAGCACCCGGACCAATATAGCAATTTTTACCGATGATGACATTGCCGGTAACGGCAGCCAACGGATGTACAAAACTGCTTGGATGTACAACGGGTATATGTCCTTTAAACGAGTAAATCATTTGATTGTTGATTTATGATTTTTGATTGCTTTCTAAATCAAAGTCATTCTTATTAAATAGCAAATTTTTTATTTTTTCCATAAAATTAGATTTTAGCATAACGTATAAATGACTTCAATATACTTACAAGGTCTGCCAATGGCAAAAACCCTTGCAGGAAAACATTACTTAAATCGTTTTAATGTTTCTTTTGTAAAATCGCTTAGCACCAGTCTTCCGCTAATAGCGGCCCGTTCTGATAGTAATGTATCCCAATCTTCGGTGCCTTTCCAGAATATTTTTTTCATTTCTTTCATGGCTTCGGGATTGTAGGTACATAAATTTTCGGCAAATGTTTGTACGGCTTCATCTAATTCTTCTACTGTTTCAAAAACTTGAGTATATAATCCTTTTTGTTTAGCCCATTCTGCCGGATAAAAGGTGTTGGCATCCATGGCGATTTGGCTCATTGCACTCAGTCCTAATTTACGTTCTACTGCAGGTCCTACTACAAAGGGACCAATACCTACATTAAGCTCACTAAGTTTTATTGCAGCAAATTTTGTTGCCATACAGTAATCTGTTGCCGAGGCAATTCCCACTCCGCCACCTACTGTTTTTCCTTGTATTCTGCCAATTATAAACTTCGGACATTTTCGCATGGCGTTAATTACATTGGCAAAACCGGAAAAAAAGACTTTTCCTGTTTCTGCGTCTTGTATATTAATGAGCTCTTTAAAACTTGCACCGGCACAAAAAGTACGGTTGCCACCGCTTTTAAGAATAATAACCTTCACTTCTTTATTGTTTCCGGCATCTGTAATGGTTTGTGCTAATTCTGCTAAAATGTTACCCGGCAAGCTGTTGTGTGCTGGATGAAAAAACTCGATGGTGGCGATTTCGTTTCTTATTTGTTGTTTTACGTAGGTTTCTGTTTGGCTCATTTTAATTTTATTAAATTTGTAACGATTGATTGGATAGTATGCAAAAATAAACATTTCCGGTTTTGCAAGACTTTCTATTTATCCTTATTTACACCGTTTTATACAGTTGTTCAAAATTACTTTTGTCAATTTTCAGCTTTTCTTTTGGTTTGTATGCTTCCAAAAAACTTTTTGCAAACTTGAACTTGTTGTTTGGATTCCATTTAAACTCGTAAGCATACACTCGGGTGTTTTTTATTTTTATTAAATCTATTTCGGCTCTATCGTAGGTTCGCCAAAAATAAAATTGAGCTTGTTCGTTATTGTATTCGCTTTTTTTAATAATTTCATTTATACAAAAGTTCTCCCAGAGCATGCCTGTATCGTTTCTGTTTTCGATGGTGTTAAAATTGTTTAATATCGCATTTCTAATTCCTAAATCATAAAAAAAGAATTTTTTACTTTTCTTAATTTCATTTCGCAAATTGGTACTAAGAGAAGGTAAAGAGTAAATCACAAAACTTTTTTCTAACAAATCGATATATTTTTCTACCGTTTTTGCATTTACTTTTAATAAGGTAGCCAATTCATTATACGAAACCTGCGAACCTACTTGTAAAGCCAACGCTTTTACTAGTTTTCGGAGTAATTGCGGGTTTCTAATATCTTGATAACTTATCACATCTTGATATAAATAATCGGAAGCGAGGTGTGCCAGTTTCACGGTTTTTTTTTCTTTTGTAAGGTCTATGATACCGGGATAGGTTCCAAAAACGAGTAGTTGTTCTAAATTTTCTTTAATCCACAACCAGTTGTGCTTTTCTTGTACTTCGGATAAGGATAAAGGGTACAGTTTAAAGGTTATATTTCTTCCGGTTAACGGCTCTACAGTTTTATTGGCAAGCTCAAAACTACTTGATCCGGTAACAATAAGTTTGGTTTTAATGGTTTTATCGTCATAAATTAATTTTAAAACCTTCCCTATGTTTTTTATTACTTGTGCTTCATCAAAAATTACCACTTTATATCCTTCAAGTAATAATTTTATTTGGCTTAAATTTTTACTTTCTAATATTTCTGAAATGGTGTTTAACTCACAGTTATAAAGAATTGCTTTTTCTTCCGTTTTAATAAGATTTTCCAATAAGGTAGTTTTTCCTACTTGACGAGCGCCATATAAAATAATGATTTCGTCGTCATTTAACCATTTTTTTATGTTTTTGCTTATTGTTCGGGTGTACACAATCCTGTTTTTATGGTACAAATAAACAAAAAAATCTTTGTTAATACTAATTTTAAGCCTAAATTTAGTGTTATAGTGCTAAAATTTGGCTTAATTTTGGTATTATAAAACTATAATTAAGCTCGATAGTTTATTAAAACTATACTTTAAAGAAGTGCAAATTGTTTAAAATGATGGTTTAAATGTTTGCGTTCCAGTAAATTCCATTCGTATTTATTTAAACTACCAAACACTACATTTTTGGTTGTAGCATCCGGATTTTCCTTGAAATAATCTAAGTATTGTCGTCTTGCTTCCAGCATTTTCGCTTTAGCGGTATCTAAATCGGGATGTTTTAACTTTATACTTTCTTTTGCTATCGGGAAATCATAATTTCGAGGCATCGGTTCGTAATTATATAAGGTAGCTTGAACTTTTTCCAATACTTTATCGGGTGTAACCACTTCAAAATCTTGAATTTCACCCGAAGCAATTTTGTAACTGTACTCCAAATGTTCAATCATTTCTTGCGGTGTCATATTTCCCCATTTCGGTTTGGTATTTTCGGTAAGTTCGGATAATGCAGATTGTATTACCTCTTCCGTAATTTCAACAAAAGTAGTTTGTCTTTTTTGTACCATCGTTAAAACGGTTGCAATGGCTACCAACTCATCATCGGCATCAAAAATTTCGGCATACCATTTTACTATTCCGCTTGGGTGTTCTTTTCCGTTAACGTCTCTGTCGATTTTTTGTTTACAAGTAAGACGCACATAAATCGTATCGTTATGATAGATAGGTCGGATAAAACGGCAGTCTTCCAATCCATAATTGGCTGCTACGGGTCCTTTGTTGGGATAAACAAACAATCCGGCAGCGGCAGCAAGGATAAAATAGCCGTGAGCCGTACGTTTTTCAAAAATACTTCCTTCGAGTGAAGTGATATCGGTATGTGCATAAAAATGATCCCAAGTAAGGTTTGAGAAATTAATGATATCGGTATCCGTAACGGTACGTTTGTGGGTTTTCATCGACATTCCTACCGCAATATCTTCCCAGTGATATGAGAAAGGATGCTTGTGTGCTTCTTTATAATCTGCCTTAGGTTGGTAGATTCCGGTTACTTCGGTAAGTGTTGTGGGTGAGCCTTGAACAGCACAGCGTTGCATATAGTGTTTTACACCGCGCATTCCGCCCATTTCTTCGCCTCCTCCAGCTCTTCCTGGACCTCCGTGAACCAAAGTTGGTAAAGGCGAACCGTGTCCGGTACTTTGTTGGGCGCTTTCTCTATTCAGTACTAAAATACGACCGTGATGTGTAGCGGCTTCTACTACATAATCTTTGGCAATGGAATCGTTGTTGGTAACAATAGAAGAAACCAAAGAGCCTTTTCCGAGATGGGAAAGTTGAACGGCTTCTTCGATATTTTTATACGGCATTAATGTACTTACGGGACCGAAGGCTTCAATTTCATGAACTCCGTTGTTTTTAAACGGTTTGTCTTCGCGAAGCAAAACGGGTGATAGGAAAGCTCCTTTTTTTGCAGAAGCCCCAATGGTTTTTATTTCATCCAAATTTCCATAAACCATTTTGGCGGTTTTGGTGATTTCAGTGATGCGCTGTTTTACTTCTTCAACTTGGTCTTTACTCACCAAAGCACCCATTCTAACTTCTTTTAGGCGCGGGTCGCCAATGGTAACTTTATCCAATTGTTTTGAAAGTGTTTTTTGTACCACTTCCATTAGTTTTTCAGGAACGATAATGCGCCTGATTGCCGTACATTTTTGACCGCATTTTACGGTCATTTCTTTACGTACTTCTTTGATAAAAATATCAAATTCGGGTGTTCCGGGAACTGCATCTTCACCCAGAATACAAGCATTTAACGAGTCGGCTTCCATATTAAACGGAACAGATTCTTCAATAATACGAGGGTGTGCTTTTAACATTCTACCTACTGAAGCAGAACCCGTAAAGGTTACTACATCTTGTGAGGTAACCGTATCTAAAATACTACGAGCCGAACCGGCGATAAGTTGTAAACTGCCTTCGGGTAAAATACCCGATTCTATAATTTCTTTAACCACCGCTTGGGTTAAAAAAGAAGTGTTGGTTGCGGGTTTTACAATTGCCGGAACGCCTGCCATCCAGTTTACGGCACATTTTTCCAGCATTCCCCAAACCGGAAAATTAAAAGCGTTAATATGAATTGCCACACCGCGTTTGGGTACTAAAATATGATGTGCCATAAATTTTCCGCCACGAGAAAGGTCTATCGGGTTTCCTTCTACGTGGTAGGACTGATTGGGAAACAATTTTCTAAGCGAAGCATTGGCAAAAAGATTTCCGAAGCCGCCTTCTATGTCTATCCAGCTATCTACTTTTGTTGCTCCGGTACGGTAGCTGAGTTCGTAAAATTTATCTTTCCGCTTGGTAAGATACAGTGCCAGTTTTTTAAGCATATTTCCTCGCTCTTGGAAGGTCATTTTTCGAAGTGTTTCTCCTTTTTCTCTTCCGTATTGAAGTGCTTGTGCAATATCCAGTCCTTTAGTGTCTGAAAGTGCAATAATTTCTCCGGTTACGGCATCATACA
>JALWKK010000106.1 GCA_027081505.1 Flavobacteriaceae bacterium | reverse complement strand
TTCATTGAAAAAACAGAAGAAATAACACATATTTTTATGAGTGAAGAACAGAAAAAAGGAAATTACGGAGCCGATAGTATTCAGGCTCTGGAAGGGATGGAGCATGTGCGAATGCGTCCTTCAATGTATATTGGCGATGTAGGTGTAAGAGGATTGCATCATCTTGTGTACGAAGTGGTAGATAACTCCATCGATGAAGCGATGGCAGGTTATTGCGATCAAATAGATGTAACCATAAATGAAGACGGCTCGCTTACAGTAAAAGATAACGGGCGCGGTATTCCTGTAGATATTCATAAAAAAGAAGGCGTTTCTGCTCTCGAAGTAGTTATGACAAAGATTGGAGCCGGAGGAAAGTTTGATAAAGATTCGTATAAAGTTTCCGGAGGATTGCACGGAGTAGGAGTATCGGTAGTAAACGCACTTTCAACACATTTAAAAGCTACGGTGTATAGAGACGGCAAAATTTGGGAGCAAGAATATGAAAAAGGGAAAACATTATACCCGGTAAAGTCCATAGGAGAAACCACCGAAAGAGGAACCCAAGTTACCTTTATTCCCGATCCGGAAATATTTAAAGAAACAACTGTTTTTAATTATGAAACACTGGCAAACCGGCTTCGAGAACTTTCGTTTTTAAACAAAGGAATTACCATTACAATTTTAGACAAACGATCAAAAGACGAAAAGGGCGATTTTCTTGCAGAAACCTTTCACAGCACCGATGGACTTAAAGAATTTATCCGCTTCTTAGACGAAACCCGCGAACCCATTATCGCCGATGTAATCGCTATGGAAGGCGAAAAAAACGGAATTCCCGTAGAAGTGGCAATGATTTATAATACTTCGTTTAACGAAAATTTACACTCTTACGTAAATAATATAAACACCCACGAAGGAGGAACTCATTTATCCGGTTTTAGAAGAGGTCTTACCCATACACTTAAAAAATATGCCGATGCATCCGGAATGTTGGATAAACTAAAATTTGATATAGCCGGAGACGATTTTAGAGAAGGGTTAACAGCAATTGTTTCGGTAAAAGTAGCCGAACCCCAATTTGAAGGACAAACCAAAACCAAACTAGGTAATAGAGAGGTTTCTTCGGCGGTAAGCCAAGCTGTTTCCGAGATGCTTGAAAATTATCTCGAGGAACATCCCAACGATGCCAAAACTATAGTACAAAAAGTAATTCTTGCCGCACAAGCACGTCACGCTGCTCGCAAAGCACGCGAGCTGGTACAGCGTAAAACCGTGATGGGCGGAATGGGACTTCCCGGAAAACTATCCGATTGCTCCGAACAAGACCCCGAAAAATGCGAAGTATTTCTCGTTGAGGGAGATTCGGCGGGAGGTACTGCCAAGCAAGGACGAGATCGTAACTTCCAAGCTATCTTACCGCTCCGTGGAAAAATACTCAATGTAGAAAAAGCCATGCAACACAAGGTTTTTGAAAACGAAGAAATACGCAATATCTTTACGGCTCTTGGAGTGAGTATAGGTACCGAAGAAGATAGCAAGGCACTTAATCTGGAAAAATTGCGATACCACAAAATTGTTATTATGTGTGATGCCGATGTAGATGGAAGCCATATCTCTACCTTAATACTAACGTTTTTCTTCCGGTATATGAAAGAACTAATTGAAGCCGGCCATGTGTACATTGCAACACCACCACTTTATTTAGTGAAAAAAGGAAGCAAAAAAGCCTATGCTTGGAATGACGAAGAACGAGATGCATTGATAAAAGAATTTGGCGACGGAAGCAAAATACAACGTTATAAAGGTCTGGGAGAAATGAATGCCGAACAACTTTGGGAAACTACCATGAAACCAAACCAACGAATTTTAAGAAAAGTAGTTATCGATAACGGAACCGAAGCTGATAGAATATTCTCCATGCTTATGGGTGATGAAGTGCCTCCTCGTAGAGAGTTTATCGAGAAAAATGCGATTTATGCAAATATTGATGCCTAAGAAATGAATTAAATCTATAAGATTTTAGAAACCTCACAAATTTCATTTTAAGAAGAAAATTGTGAGGTTTTTCAGTTTTTATTAAAAAGATGGATTTTTAACCCGAAAAATTCACGGAATTTTTAAACGACTAATACCAAAAGGAATTGTATTTTAGTCCAAAACAAATTGGAATATTTTTTTTCTGTATCAAGGTGAAAAACACAATTATAGCCGTAGCTATAACGAGTATTTTAACGAAGATACAGGTAAAAAGAAACGATATATTTGGGCTAATATATAGTTGTTTTTGGTATAAGTACTGCCAACAAATTTGTGTATTTTGAAAACACCCTAATTTGGGGCATTTCTAAGTCGGGGTTTCCCGGATTTCCCCCTTTATCCATAGCAGATTCATATAATTCACTTCTTTTTTTATATGAATAATGCGGGTTAAATCTTTTTGGAAGCCATTAATATTTTAATATCTTTACTTTCTATAAAACCCAAATCTCTTTCAGTTATGAAATTTAAAGCTTGTTTTTTCTTTATCCTTTTTATAGGAACCCTACACGCACAAAATTTTGAAGATATTTTAGCTTCCGGATCAGAAGATGCTTCTGTTTATTTGGGTAACTATCTGGAACCTGTATATAATGGATTAATTTATAATTTAGGTGGCGGTTGGTATCATTCAGGAAAAACACATAAAAAACTAGGTTTTGATATTACTATTAATGCTTCGGCTTCTTTTGTTCCTAGCTCAGACAAAACCTTTATTTTTAAAAATTCAGAATATACGTTTTTAGAATTAGAAAGCGGGCTTTCGCAGGATGCTTTGCCTACCGCAATGGGACAGACCAGTAATAAAAGAATAGCTGTAAAAATTCCGATAGATGCATTGGGAAATACAGTACCCTTAGGAAGTCATACCGGTTTTAAGGTTGCATCTTTCGAAACTTTAGATGGTATCGAAGATGAACTTCCCATAGCAGCCATTCCTACTCCGATGATTCAAGTAGGAATAGGATTGTTTGCCAAAACCGACCTAAAAATACGATTGGTTCCGAGTACCGGCGGGAAAGACGTAAAAATGAGCCTGTACGGAATTGGCTTGCAACACGATTTAATGCAGTATCTTGGCGTTGCTGAAAAAACACCAATTATAGACGTGTCGGTTTTGGGAGCTTACACAACTACCCGAATTAAATATACACCCGAAGATACTTCTGTAGGAGTAAACCAAGAAACCGATATTAACATTAATGCTTATACGCTTCAATTGGTGGGCGGATTAAATTTGAAAATCGTAAACTTTTATGCAGGGCTGGGTTATGTAGGAGGTAGGGCTTCGACCAAAGTAAAAGGAACCTATACCTTTAATTATAGCCTGGAAGACATCTCCGGTGTGCCTATTTCGGGACAACAAACCGAAACCGTAACAGATCCGATAGATTTTGATTATAAACTAAAGGGAATGAAAACAACCATCGGAATGCGAATTAATGCCGCGTGGTTTAAAATTTTTGCCGATTATTCTATTCAACAATACAATACCGCAAATATGGGAATTTCATTTAGCTTTAGATAATGAGAAAAATACAAATCCTTGTCTTGCTTGGTAGTGTTTTTTTAAGCAAAATGTCTGCACAAGTTTCCAGTCCCGACTTAAACGCTTTTATAACCGATATGGTTTTTATGTCTAAGCAATATGTGTCTCCGGCAGGAACCGCTTCGGCATATCAATCATCCGGTGCTTGGTACACTTCGGCAACAAGTGTGGGTAAATTTAATGTCGATTTTGCGTTACATACAAATGCACTGTTTATCCCCAAAAATCAAAAATCATTTACAATAAAAAACTCCGATTTTAATTCGTTGGTAATTCAAGATCAATCGCTTCAACAAGCTCAAATACCAACCGCATTAGGTGGCGATACTAATGTTTTTTTTGATTTTTTTATAGATGATAACCAATACGAACTTCAAGCCTTTGAAGGAGTTAAAATGAATGTTCTGGCGCACCCCTATTTGCAAGCTACCGTAGGACTTTGGAAAGAAACCGATGTAACAGTGCGATATTCGCCAAGAATAACTATTGATGCTTCAAATTATGAAATTTTTGGTGTTTCCCTAAAACATACGCTTTCGCAATACTTTAGAGGCGATAAAAAAAATCCGATTGAAGTAGCATTATTGGTATCGTATTCAAAATTTGATTTGAATCTCTTTTTCGATCCGGTAAACATAAAACCTGTAGGTTCGCCCTCTAATACCGAACCGCTAACCACTCTGGACGGTGTAATTATTGATGCCGATTCTTGGTTATATCAAGCAATTGCCTCAAAGAAAATAGGAAACTTCGAAATGAATGCTTCGTTGGGAATAACTCAAAACAAATTTAACTACCTATTAAGCGGGAAAGAGGGTTTGGTTTTAGATTTGTTTAATGATTTGCTGGTTCTTTTAGACCAAACAAAAACACATTTTAAAGGCGATGTGGGTGTTAATTATTTTTTTAAAAACAAAAAATGGTATCTGTCTTCAACCGTAAGTATAGGTGCTTTTGCTAATGCAAATGTGGCAGTACACTATAGATTTTTTTAGTTTTTATAAGACTTGATAACTTATTTAAATTATTTCAAACCTCACCAATATTCAATTGGCAGGCTCACAATTTTCTTATCCACAAAAAACACATCTAAACACTTCAAAATATGATACTATAATCGTATCTTTGTAACCAAATATAAAATTGTATAAAATGAAAGTAACAGTAGTAGGTGCAGGAGCGGTAGGAGCCAGTTGTGCCGAGTATATCGCTATTAAAAACTTTGCTTCGGAAGTAGTTTTACTAGACATCAAAGAGGGTTTTGCCGAAGGAAAAGCAATGGACTTGATGCAAACCGCATCATTAAACGGTTTTGATACCAAAATCACAGGAGTAACCAATGATTATTCAAAAACAGCAGGGAGTGATGTGGTGGTTATTACCAGTGGTATTCCCCGTAAACCGGGAATGACGCGTGAAGAGTTGATAGGTATTAACGCAGGTATTGTTAAAAGTGTTTCGGCAAGTTTAATACAACATTCACCCGACGCCATCATAATTGTAGTAAGCAATCCTATGGATACTATGGCGTATTTGGTGCATAAAACAACAGGCTTACCAAGAACTCGAATCATCGGGATGGGAGGAGCCTTAGACAGCGCACGCTTTAAATATCGTTTAGCCGAAGCTTTAGAATGTCCGATAAGTGATGTGGACGGAATGGTAATAGGACAACATAGCGATAAAGGAATGATTCCTTTAACAAGATTTGCAACCCGAAACAGTATTCCCGTAACAAGATTTTTGTCTCAAGAAAGGTTAAATCAAGTTGCAGAAGACACAAAAGTTGGAGGTGCTACTTTAACCAAATTATTAGGAACATCTGCTTGGTATGCTCCGGGAGCTGCCGTGTCCGGAATGGTACAAGCCATTGCTTGCGACCAAAAGAAAATGTTTCCTTGCTCTACTTATTTACAAGGAGAGTATGGTTTAAACGATTTGTGTATCGGAGTTCCGGTTATTCTAGGAAAAAATGGTATTGAAAAAATAGTTGAACTTGAATTAACCGAAACCGAAAAAGAAAAAATGAAAACCAGCGCCGAAGCCATTAAAAAAACCAACGGTTTGTTAACGATTTAATAAACTTTTTTAGTACCAATCAAAAGGTCGTTTTTGAATATTTCAAGACGACCTTTTTTTGTAGATGAATTACGATTGAAGAATGAAAATGAAAAGTAATACCTATTCTTAATATAAAATAGCTCAATGAGAGAACTTGAAATTGAACTATATTAAATTCGTATTCGGTATAAAAAGTGAATTCTGAATTAAGATAAGTGACGAAAGATTTTTTGAGAAGTTAACCTGCAAGGTTTCAGAAGGAAGAAGCAAGGGTAACCTTGTAGGTTTGAAATTAGATGATTGGCAATTTTCTCGATTTAGGATTTAGAATTTTTCTTTAACCAGAAACTATAAACCAGAAACCAGAAACCAGAAACCAGAAACTATAAACCAGAAACCAGAAACCAGAAACCAGAAACTATAAACCAGAAACTATAAACCAGAAACTATAAACCAGAAACTATAAACCTGACTTGCCTACCGCAGATAGGAACCAAAAACCTTGCTTAACTATTTAAGAAAAAAATAATTGCCATTTCCTTTTTGAAAACCTATATTTGCAGTCTTGAAAAAAAATGACGTCAAAAACTAGACTAAACACCTATAAGAATGCAAAATAAAGGACTTATTAGATTGTTTGCAATATTGTTCGGACTGGTAAGTATATACCAGCTTTCCTATACCTTTATTGCTAATAAAGCGGAGAAAGAAGCAAAGGCTTATGCTGTAAGTAATTTTTCTGAAAATCAACCCAAAGAACGACAAGCAGCCGAAGTAGCTTACTTAGACTCTATAGCCAATCAACCCATTATGTTTGGGATTGATTATAAAACTGCAAAAGAGAAAGAACTTAATAAAGGGCTCGATTTAAAAGGAGGGATTAATGTTATTCTTCAAATTTCGGTTAAAGATATTTTAAGAGGATTGGCAAATAACTCTAAAGATCCGGCTTTTAATCAAGCTTTAAGTGAAGCAGATGTTCTTCAAAAAAATAGCCAAGACACCTATTTAGAATCATTTTTTAAAGCATTTGAGGCTCTTCCCGGCGATAATAAATTGGCATCTCCGGATATATTCTTCAATAAAAACTTAGAAGATGTTGTAAACTCAAATATGACTAATGAGGAGATTAAGCCTGTTATTGAACGAAAGATAGACGAATCTATTACGGCAGCCTTTGAGGTGCTTAGAAAACGTATCGATAAGTTTGGAGTTACGCAACCCAACATACAGCGTATTGGAAAATCAGCGCGAATTTTAGTTGAACTTCCGGGAGCTAAAGATGTAGAACGGGTTAAAAAACTACTTCAAAGTACTGCACAATTGGAGTTCTGGGATGTATATAAATTTGATGAAATGGCCGGTTTTTTACAACAAGCAAATGACCTTGTTAGAGAACTTACCAAAGATGAAACCAAAACCGAAAAAATTCAGGACACAACCAAAACAGACGATAGTGAACTCGAAGAGCTTTTAGGAGGTGAAGATGTAACGGATTCACTTGATACAGCCAAACAAAATCCTATTTTTTCTAGAATGATTTCTCCGGGATACCAAGGAGGTCCTGTTATTGCAACTTTTAAACTAAAAGATACTTCGGTTATTAACAGTTACTTAAAAATGCCTCAGGTTAGAGCATTATTGCCTAATGAACAGCGTTTTGCAAAATTTGTATGGGGATTACCCGAGTATAATGACCAAGTTAAAGAAGAAGTAACATCGTTATATGCACTTAAATCAAATAGAGATAATATTCCTCCATTGGCAGGCGGAGTTATTGTAGATGCTCAACAAACCTATGATCAATTAGGTAGAGTTGTGGTAAGTATGCAAATGAACGGAACGGGAGCTAAAGTTTGGGAGAAAATGACAGGCGATGCTTATAAAAACCAAAGCCAAATAGCTATTGTTTTAGATGATATTGTTTATTCGGCACCGGGTGTTACCAGCGGAGCCATTTCGGGAGGTAGAAGCCAAATTTCAGGTAACTTTACAGTGCTGGAAGGGCAGGATCTAGCAAACGTATTACGTGCAGGTAAATTACCGGCATCGGCAGAAATTATTCAAGGAGAAGTAGTAGGTCCTACCTTAGGACAAGAAGCTATTAATAGCGGAATTTTCTCTTTCTTACTAGCAATAGGATTTGTTCTTATTTGGATGATATTTTACTACGGTAGAGCAGGTCTTTTTGCCGATATAGCTCTAGTTGTAAACATCTTATTTATTTTCGGAATTTTAGCCGGACTGGGAGCGGTACTTACACTTCCCGGCATTGCAGGTATTATTCTTACCATAGGTATGTCTGTAGATGCCAATGTGCTTATTTTTGAAAGAATTAAAGAAGAATTAAAAAAAGGAAAAGCCCAAAAAGATGCTATTAATGACGGCTTTAGTAACGCACTCTCTTCCATTTTAGATGCCAACATTACAACCGGCCTAACCGGTTTTATATTATTGGTTTTCGGTACAGGACCTATTCAAGGTTTTGCAACCACCCTATTAATAGGTATTGCCACATCATTATTTTCTGCAATATTTATAACCCGATTATTTATAGACGGATATACTAAAAACGGTAAACCATTGCCATGTTCTACTTCGTTTACTAAAAACTTCTTGATGGACATTGATATCAATTTCTTGAAGAAACGTAAAATGGCTTATGTAGTCTCAGGATTGTTGATATTAATAAGTTTAGGATCATTATTTACATTAGGACTAAATCAAGGTGTTGACTTCGTAGGAGGACGCACTTACACAGTTAGATTTGCCAAAGATGTAGATGCCAATATTGTAGAACAAGACCTGATTAAAGTTTTTGGTAGTGCCGAAGCCAAAACATTTGGAGGAAATAACCAATTAAAAGTTACTACCAAATACAAAGTAAATGAAACCGGCACCGATGTAGATAATGAAATAGAACAAAAACTATACGAAGCTGTAAAATCACACCTTCCTGAAGGAATGACCCTAGAGCAATTTAAGAGCGATGATGAGCATAAGATAGCCGGAAGAATGGAAAGCTATAAAGTAAGTCCAACCATTGCCGATGATATTAAAAAAGCATCTTTTTGGGCTGTTTTAGGCTCATTAATTGTCGTGTTCTTATACATTTTGTTACGATTTAAAAGATGGCAATTTGGTCTTGGTGCTGTAGCAGCCGTTTTTCATGATGTGCTTATCGTTCTGGGAGTTTTCTCACTTACCTACAAAATAATGCCATTTGAAATGGAAATAGACCAATCGTTTATTGCGGCAATATTAACTGTAATTGGGTATTCCTTAAATGATACGGTGGTGATTTTTGACCGTATTCGTGAATTCTTTAACGAGCATAGTACCTGGAAATTTAATAAAGTAATTAATAAAGCATTGAGCAGTACTTTGAGTCGTACGCTTAATACTTCATTTACAACCTTAATTGTATTGTTTTCTATCTTTTTATTTGGAGCAGAATCTATCAAAGGATTGATTTTTGCTCTTATTGTAGGTGTAATTGTAGGAACGTATTCTTCTTTGTTTATAGCAACGCCTATAATGTACGGAGCCGTAAAAGATAAAGCTTCAGATTTGTTAGAAGACAAGAAAGAAGAAGAGGAAGAGGTATCTTAAAATTTACATACTGTCTAACTGAAGTTTCGGGTTTATTATTCACACCGCGACTCAAGGTCACGGTGTGAGTTAATTTCGTTCTTTTCAAAAACATTATAAACCGGTAAATTCAATCAAATCTCCCGGTTTAAGCTTCCATTTATCGCTTAATCCGGCATTTACCTCTAAAACATATTGTGAAGGTTTTTGTGAAGGTAACGAAGTTTCGTCAAACGGTTTTGCATTTTTCCGGATGCTCACTATGCGTTTATTTTTGTCAAAATAAATGATGTCTAAAGGGATCTCTGTATTTTTCATATAAAAAGAACGAGGTCTTTCATCTTTAAAAATAAAAAGCATTGCCTGATTGTTTTCCATTGAATGTCGGTACATTAAACCCGTTTGACGTTGGTATTCATCATCGGCAATTTCAATATCTAAATTGGCAATAACCGAATCGGGTTTAACTTTTTTTAGTACAGCGGTTCCTTCTTTTTTAAAAACTATTTCTTTGGTTAATACCTTTGTAGAAGTGTTTTCTTTACATCCGAGAAAAGCAATTCCGATAAAAAATAAAACAACAAATCGCATTATTTACTAATTCTTTTTTTGGAAGCAATAATAAAATATAATCCTATGATAATAAACGGAATACTTAGTAATTGTCCGGTGTTAAGTATCCAGTCTGCTCGTTCGTCAACTTGTGCTTCTTTTACAAATTCTACAAAAAACCGAACCGTCCACAACAGTAGTAAAAATAGTCCGAATAAAAAGCCGAGTTGCTTTCTTTTGTCTGTTTTCCAATAAACAAACCACAATATTAAAAACACAAATACATAACTGAAAGACTCATAAAGTTGAGCCGGATGTCTGGGAAAATCTTCGCCTAATTGTTTAAAAATTACACCAAAGTCACCAGCCGTTGGTTTACCGATAATTTCGGAATTAATAAAGTTTCCTATTCTCACGAATATAGCACCGCTAGCTACCGGAATTACCACTCTGTCCAAAATCCAAAGAACGGGTTTTTGAAGCACTTTCTTACTGTAATAATACATTGCAATAATAACAGCTATGGCAGCACCGTGACTTGCCAGTCCTTGAAACCCTGTAAACTTAAAGGTTGGAACCGTGCGAATGGGTAATAAGATAGACAAAGGGTCTTGCGTAAATAACTCGGGTTGGTAAAAAATAACATGACCCAATCGGGCTCCAAGTAAAATAGCAACGACCATATAGATAAACAAACTGTCTAGTTTTTCTTGAGATAATCCTTCTTGTGTGTATATCTTTTTCATAATATACCATCCTAAAACAAAGGCGATTACAAACATTAAGCTATAATAACGTATCATAAAAAAACCGAAGTCTATTCCTTCTGAAGGATCCCAAGTAAAACTTAAAAAGTGCATAATTTTAATTTTACCGTAAATATAGAAAAGCTATTTTGTTTTATTGTAAGGATAAAAAGAAAATCTAAAAAGAGGAATGATTTTTTTAGTTTTTATTCCAGTGATTTATATCGGGTATTAATTTGGTATTATGCTTTTTTCTTGCTGTGTGGAACCGGGTCGTAACCACTTCCGCCCCAAGGATGACAGCTACCTATTCGCTTGACTGCCAACCAACCGCCTTTAATAAGACCGTGTTTTTGTAGTGCTTCTAAGCTGTAATGAGAGCAAGTGGGATTATACCGGCACGTTGAAGGTAAGATAGGAGATAGCACCAGTTGATAAAACCTTATTAATAGAACAAAAGGAAAAATAAATATTTTTTTCATTGTTTAATATCTCGATGTTCGGTTAAAGTACCGAAAATGTAGTGCCGTCTTTTCCGTCCTTTAATTGAATTCCTGCCGATAGTAGCTCGTCTCTAATTTTATCGCCGGTAGCAAAATCTTTATCGGCTCTTGCTTTATTTCGCATTTCGATTAATAGGTTAACAGCTTGGGTTAGTGCTTTGTTATCGGTTGTGCATTCTTCTTCATTATCTTTTAGCCCCAAAACATCAAAAACAAAAGCGTTCATGGTATCTTTTAATGTTTCAATAGCTTGTTGCGTAAGTGTTTGTTTTTCTTCCTTAACAGCATTAATAATTTTTACACCTTCAAAAAGTTGCGCTATTAAAACCGGGCTGTTAAAATCATCATTCATAGCATCGTAGCAGGATTGTTTCCATTCTGAAACAGAAACACTACTTTTTTCTGAAGCCTTTAAATTATCTATTTCCTTAATGGCTTGCAAGAGCTTATTAAAACCTTTTTCGGAAGCCGTTAAAGCTTCGTCTGAAACATCTAAGATACTTCTGTAATGCGCCTGAAACATAAAAAATTTGGCAACCGAAGGAGAATAGGCTTTACTTAAAACAGTGTTGTTTCCCGAAAATAGTTCGTTTGGAAGAATATTATTTCCGGTAGATTTTGCCATTTTTTTACCGTTTAATTTAAGCATATTGGCGTGCATCCAATAATTTACCGGTGCTTGATCATTGCAGGCTTCGGCTTGTGCGATTTCACACTCATGGTGTGGGAATTTTAAGTCCATTCCGCCACCGTGAATATCAAAATGTTCTCCCAGATATTTAGTACTCATAGCGGTACATTCAAGATGCCAGCCCGGAAACCCGTCACTCCAAGGCGAAGGCCATCGCATGATATGTTGTGGTTCGGCTTTCTTCCAAAGTGCAAAATCTTGTGGATTTTTCTTATCGGTTTGCCCTTCCAACTCACGAGTATTGGCAATCATTTCGTCCAAGTTTCTTCCGCTTAAAACACCGTATTTGTATTTTTTGTTAAACTTGTGAACGTCAAAATAGACAGAGCCGTTCACTACATACGCATATCCTTCATCTATAATTTTTTTAATCAATTCAATTTGCTCGATTATGTGTCCGGTTGCAGTAGGTTCAATACTGGGAGGAAGTGCATTAAATTTCGCCATAATGGTATGAAAATCTACCGTATAACGCTGCACAACTTCCATAGGTTCTAATTGTTCTAATCGGGCTTTTTTTGCAATGCGATCTTCTCCGTAATCGGCATCGTTTTCAAGATGACCGGCATCGGTAATATTACGTACATAGCGTACCTTATAACCCAAATGTTTAAGGTACCTAAACACCAAATCAAACGATAAAAAAGTACGACAATTCCCCAAATGAACATTACTGTAAACAGTAGGTCCGCATACATACATGCCTACAAACCCTTCGTTTATAGGAATAAATAATTCTTTCTTTTTTGAAAGTGAATTGTATATGTATAAATGTTGTTTCATTGTATTTTTTAGGTTTGAATGCGCAACATGAACGTGTTGTTGTACAGAGTCTTGTGAATGTATTTTCTTTTATTTAATACTCTGTTTCCATTTTAATATAATCCAAAAACTCACGTTTGGTTTCCGGATTTTTAAATTTTCCGCCAAATTCGGAAGTAACGGTACTACTGTCTATATCTTTTATTCCTCTGGAATTTACGCAAAGATGTTTGGCATCAATAACACAAGCCACATCTTGGGTATTAAGTACTTTTTTTAATTCTTCTACAATTTGAATAGTGAGACGTTCTTGAACTTGCGGTCTTTTGGCAAAATAATCTACGATACGGTTCATCTTAGAAAGTCCTACTACTTTCCCGCTGGAAATATAGGCAATATGTGCTTTTCCCACAATGGGTAACAAATGATGTTCGCAAGTAGAGTAGAGGGTGATGTTTTTTTCTACCAACATTTCGCCGTATTTATATTTGTTATCAAATGTTGAAGGTTTTGGTTTGTTCTCAGGTTTTAATCCGCCGAATAGTTCATTGACAAACATTTTAGCCACTCGAAGCGGTGTTCCTCTCAGGCTATCATCGGTTAAATCCATCCCCAAAGTATGAAGAATACGGGAAACATCTTCTTTAATAAGAGAAATCTTTTCTTCATCACTTATAGCAAAGGCATCATCTCGCAAAGGGGTGTTTGTTGATGTTCCTATGTGGTTATTACCTAATTCTTCAATTACTCGTAGGTGTTTTTCTAAATCCATTCTTAAAACGGTTATTTTGTAGAGGTTGCAAAGGTAAGAAATTATACCTATTCTTAATATAAAATAGTCCAAAACTATTTTATATTTTAGAATGGTTAATGCCGTTACAGAATGAAAACAGTTCAATGAAAAAACTTGGAATTGAACTATAATGAGTTTCGTATTCGGTATTAGATAACGAATACCGTTATACCTACACCGACAAGAAAAAGAAAGAGGTTTATTTTAAAATCAGACCTATTTAAAGAAGAAAAATTTTTCGTAAATAATGATTATTTTTATTCTTTAAGATCACGTTAATTGTGCTGCAATCTTTTTGCGTTTCTTGGAAGTTTAAACAATTGAATTTTATCTCTTTGTTTATGAAATTTATGAACCACAACTTCTTTTTCCTGAAAGGGTCTTCCCCAATTGCTATACAGCGTAAATTTGAAATACGTGGGGACAGTGGTTTTGTTGCCTAAATAAGTTATATTTATAAGCCAATTTCCTTGTCCTAATTTATCAATAACAAACTCTCTGCTTGAATATCCAATAACTTTTTCACTCATTATCACGTCTTGATTTTCATGAAGTGTGTGAGCAAAATTATATGCTCTGTTATCGGGATTTACAAACTCAATGATAAAATCGGCATCAGAGGTATTCCATTCTACAACCAACCTAACGTCGTCTTGAAAATCGGTAATGTTTATACTTTTCGGTATAAATGTTCCTTTTATTCCGGCTTGTTCTTTATGTAAATAGTACAGCCATTCCATTTCATTGTTAACTAATTTGCTTACTTCCAGATCGCTTATATCTTTTCCTTGATTAAGGTAACTTAAATAAACACGCCAAGCTCGTTTGTACTGAAAATCATCTTTATATGCGTTTGCTAAATCTATGTAGGATTGCAAGTAGCCGGGACGTAGTCTTATAACTTGTTCATAAACGGAAATGGCATCTTTTTTTCTTCCCAGTTCTTGGAAATAGTAACCTATGGATTTTAAAATTTCCGGATTGGTATTATATGATTCTTTTAATAGGTGTAATATTGTTGCCATTTCCGAGTATCCCTTGTAATAATTTTTAAAAAAGGTTGCCGCTTCTATGGCTTGATGAAAATCTAATTCTTTGTTTTCTATTTTATCTTTTACTGTTTTTAGCGCTTCTTCTTTATTGTTTATCTTTTTTAAGGTGTTTAATAAATTTTCGTCGTAGTGTATGGTGTCTTTATAAGCTTTGGCATCATTATTATAAAAAACATTGCTGTAGTATTTACTGGCTATTTTTTCTTTTTTCATTTTTTCCATATTCACGGCGTTTTTCGTTCTAACAACAATAACGCCTCCGGCTCCAAGTGTACCGTATTTAGCAGTTTCTGATAGTCCTTTTAAAACACGTATATCCTCAATAAACGAAATGTCTAAAAAATCGGGAGTGCTTTGATAAATTATTCCATTTACATCCCAGATAACGTCTACTTGATTATTTATTGAAACCATTCTGTTACTTCTTAATTGCCCGTCTACAAGTCTTAATCCGGGTATGTTTAATGCTGCAACCGCTTCTGCAATATTTGAAAAACCTTCACTTAACTCTTCGCCTTTAATATATGAGGTTGAAGTAGCATCTGTTAATTCATTTTCATCGCCAAAAGAGCCTTTAATTTTTTTGTTATAATCACTTTTCTTTGCTTCGACTGTAACTTCTTCTAACTCTTCAGCTTTTAATACCATCTCTATATTTAACACCTTGGTGATATCTTCTACAAATAATTTGAGTGTTTTAAACCCTAAATACTTATATACAATTATATCACCTTGTTTTGCTTTCACCGAGTATTTTCCATCCACATCGGACAATGTACTTTCATCGGAGTTCTCAACATAAATTGTTACTCCGGATAGAGGCATTTCTTGGTAAGTAATTACACCTGTAATTTTGCGATAACCCTTATTATCTTGAGCTATTACCGCCGAAATACAGAAAATTAATGTACAAACTAAAGCTTTTTTCATAATCAATAAAATTATTTAACCATAAAAGAATTAAACGCGCTTACTCGTTTTTTCAAGAAGCAAATATATTAAATTTTATAATTATAACACATAACGTATGTTAACTCTCTTGTGTTGTTACAACTTTAAGCTCACAGATACCTGTTTTGGTAGCTTATTTTTCTTCCTTAATCAAAGAATGTAAAATAGATTGCAACATCGAAAGCAACAAACTAAACAGCAATGCCCACCAGAAGTTGGCTACCGAAAAACCACCCAAAAAATAGTCTGCCAGCAATATAATAATAGCGTTAATTACAAGCAGAAACAAGCCTAAGGTTACAATCGTAGCCGGAAGTGTTAAAAAAACCAAAACAGGTTTGACAAAGTTATTTAATATTCCTATAACCAAGGCTACCAAAATTGCATACCCATATCCTACCAATGAAACGCCGGGAAGTATTTTTGCCAAGATGATTACCGCTATTGCCGAAAGAAGTAATTTGATAAACCATTTCATACTTTTTATGTTTTTTGTAAAGATACAAAAATTACAAATTAATTAAGATAACAGAGTTAAATTATATCTTTGGCAGATTCAACTAGCAAATGCAACATTGTTGTTTACAAATTTATAAAATATTTCAAAAGGTTTATTATAGTTTAAGTTTTTACCTGTATCTTCGTTAAAAACACTCGTTATAGCTACGGCTATAACTATGTTTTTCGCCTTGATACAGAAAAAAATATTCCAATTTATTTTGGACTAAAATACAATTCCTTTTAGTATAAAACGATTTTTGTCGGTCTGTTTTAATATTTATTCGGTATTACATCCTAAATGATAATAGCTAAGGGTAAATTTTCTGTTTTACGGTTCGATTTTTTTTGTGTTGCTGGTTATTTCTTCTTAGCAAACGCTTGCAAACGGTTACTCTACGGCAACTCCCAAACCGGAAAAAGAAGTGTTTTGAATATATTTTCTACGTTTTGTTTTTTACTGTATTTGGGCTAAAGATAGTTCTTAAGTTTTTTGTTCTAAAAAAGAAACTACTTCAGAATAGAATTGCTTGGGATTTTCGGCGTGAAGCCAATGCCCTGCATTTTTAATTGTTACGATTTTAGCTTTGGGGAAGTGTTTTGAAATAAAAGGTACATCATAATCTTCTATATACCCCGATCTTTCTCCTTTTAGAAAAAGGGTATCGCCATTAAATACAGCATCTTTTGGAAGTGCTTTACCTACTTCTTCTATATTTTTTGATAAAACCGGAAGATTCATTCGCAAACCCAAAACCCCTTTTTCTTCCCAATACAAATTCTTTAATAAAAATTGACGTATTCCAACATCTTTGATAAACTGCGATAAAATTTCGTCGGCTTGTTTTCTGGAGGTTATGGGCTGTTTTTTCAACTCCGACAATGCTTTTAAGATATATTGATGATGGGGCGGATAGGCTTTTGGACCAATATCAGCTACTATGAGTTTTTTTACACATTCGGGGTAAGTTGTGGCATAAAGCATGGCAGTTTTTCCACCCATAGAATGTCCAAGAAGCACCATTGTTTTAAGTTGATAGTAATCACAATACGCCTTTACATCTTCTACCATAACTTTATAACTAAATGCTTCATTATGAAAACTTCTGCCATGGTTGCGTTGATCAACCAGATGTACTTGATAACCCAATTCAGTAAAGCGCTTACTTAGCGTCTTCCAATTGTCTCCCATACCCAAAAAACCATGTAAAATCACAAAGGGTGTTCCTTTTCCTATTATTTTTGAATGTAAAATCATTTTGTTGTATTGGTTTTTAGAGAATTACTTTAGTGCTTGAAGATATTTTTTAATTACTGTGTACAATCCATCATATAAGGCTTCGCTAATAAGTGCATGACCTATCGAAACTTCATCCAAATAAGGAACATTTTGTTTAAAAAACGCAATGTTTTGTAGCGACAAATCGTGTCCTGCATTGACGCCCATTCCCAGTTCAAAGGCTTTTTGAGCACATTGCGCATACGGTTTTACGGCTTGGGTGTTACCTAATGCGTACTGCGAGGCAAATGCTTCAGTATAAAGCTCTATTCTGTCGGTTCCGGTTTTTGCAGCTCCTTCAATGATAGATAAAACAGGATCTACAAAAATGGAAGTTCGAATATTATTTCGTTTAAATTCTGAAATTATTTCAAATAGAAACGATTGGTGTGCAATGGTATCCCATCCGGCATTTGAGGTTAACACATCTGCCGAATCAGGCACTAAAGTTACTTGATTGGGTTTTATGTCTAATACCAAGTCGACAAATTTTTTAATTGGATTTCCTTCAATATTAAACTCGGTAGTAATAACCGATTTTAAATCCTGTACGTCTTGATATTTAATATGGCGTTCATCAGGTCTGGGATGAACGGTAATTCCCTGTGCTCCGAATTGTTGAATTTTTATTGCCGCTTCCACTACATTGGGAACATTACCTCCTCTTGCGTTTCGTAAAGTGGCTATTTTGTTAATATTTACACTTAACTTTGTCATTTATTTCATTTTACTTTGCAAAAATACAACTACAAGTGCATTTTGCGAGGTATTTTTAAGTAATTTGCAAAAAAAAATAATGCCGTGAATACACAACAATACATTATTAACGATATAAAACCATTTTCCTTATCATCTACAATTGCTGAGGTACAAGAGGCGTTTAATCAACTTACCTACAGTCATATTCCCGTACTAAAAGACGGGACATTTATGGGTTGTATTTCCGAAAATGATGTACATTGTTTTCAATCTAACAAAACCTTACAGGATTATCAATATGCCGTTGAACCTTTTTTTGTTAGAGAACACACCAACTGGCTAGACATTCTTGAAGCCTTTGCGCTTCAGGTTTCTAATATCATGCCGGTTTTAGGAGAAAACAACACATATTTGGGGTATTATGAGTTAAACGATATTATCTCCATTTTTAACAACACCCCTTTTTTAAACGAAGCCGGAGGCATTATTGTTGTTGAAAAAAACAGTACGGATTATTCTTTTAGTGAAGTTTGCCAAATCATCGAATCTAACGAAGCAACAATTTTGGGAGTTTTTATTTCTAAAATCAAAGAAGACACAACACAACTCACCATCAAAATTGGTCACATTGGCATGAACGCAATTGTTCAGACCTTTAGACGCTATGGGTATAATGTAATCTCGCAACACGATGAAGATAAATTATTACAAGACCTTAAAGAACGAAGCGACTACCTTAACAAATATCTAAATATCTAACCTTATGAAAGTAGGCATTTACGGACAATTTTATCATAAAAATACAGAAACCTACATTCTGCAAATTCTCTTGGTTTTAAAAAGCCGAAATGCTTCAATCTGTATTGAAGAAAACTTTTTAAACGAAATAAAAAACAACCCTGAACTAAAAAATAGTGTTCAAAATGTTTCTTCCTTCTCCCAATTAGACACAACCTATGATTTGTTTATTAGTATTGGCGGCGATGGCACTTTGCTTAAATCGGTTACTTATGTAGGTGATTTAGGTATTCCTATTGTAGGTATCAATACCGGAAGATTAGGCTTTTTGGCAACCATTCCTAAGGAAAAAATTACCGAAAGCATTCATCAAATCTTTGACGGCAATTATACCTTATCTAAAAGAAGTTTGTTACAAGTAGAAACCAAACCTCATAAAAAAAAGCTAACTACATTAAATTTTGCGCTAAACGAAGTAGCCATTAACCGAAAAAACACTACTTCAATGATTAAGGTAGAAACACATATAAATGATGAATATCTTACCTCCTACTGGTCTGACGGACTTATAATAAGCACACCTACAGGCTCTACAGGATACTCGCTAAGTTGTGGCGGACCCGTAATTGCTCCTCAAACAGGAAGCCTGATTATCACACCTATTGCTCCCCATAATCTAAATGCCAGACCTTTTGTTATACCCGACAACAACGTGTTAACACTGCAAGTTTCGGGTAGAGAAAAAGAATATTTAATTTCATTAGATTCAAGGACAACAACACTTACAAACCAAACCATTATTACTGTAAAAAAAGCTTCATTTTCAATTAATTTGGTGCAACTTCAGAACACCACTTTTATAAAAACGCTCCGCGAAAAATTACTTTGGGGTGAAGACAAACGTAATTAATCCCGTTTTTTACAATAAATTACCTCAAATTGTGTTAAACAACAGAAGTTTTTTTATAGCATCTCTATGCTATATTATTTCTCCAAATTAATGAAAAACCAAATAAAACTACAAAGGTTATTTCGTTTGTTTTATATACTTTAAAACGAAAAATTTATGTAGTTTTGCAAACTTTTTAGAAGTTATGACGCGTATATTTTTAAAACTATTTATTTATTTTTTACCCTTTATCTCGTTATCCCAAACCTACGAAATCGGGGGATTTATAGGTGGAGCAAATTATATTGGCGACGTTGGGAAAACAACATACATTGCCCCAAAAACCCCTGTTTTCGGGGGCATTTTTAAATGGAATCGCTCTGCAAGACACGCCTTTAGAGCAACCTTGTTGTATGCAAACATAGAAGGCAATGACATAGAATCTAACGACAAAAGAAGACAACAAAGAGGCTATAGTTTTTCCAACACAATTTTTGAAGCTTCTGTAGGTCTTGAGTTTACTTTCAAAAAATTTAACGTACACAGTCAGCGCATTATAGGAACACCCTATTTATATACTGGACTTACATATTTTGGTTACGATGCGCTATACAAACGAATAAACAGCAGCAAAATTATTGAATATGACAAAGCCGGTTCAATAGCCATACCAATGGTAGTAGGATATAAAACATTTATTAACACTCATATGCAAGTAGGTTTTGAAATCGGAGCAAGATATACCTTTACAGACGATTTAGATGGAAGTTATCCGGTTAACGGCTTAGAAAACGAGCCATCGCTCCGATTTGGAAACGTAAACAGTAATGATTGGTATGTATTTTCAGGCATTACGGTTACTTTTGCTTTTGGGAGAAAACCCTGTTACTGTAACTTTTAACCCAAATGACCTTAGAAGAGCAAATAAACAAAACATCCTTACCAAAACACCTTGCCGTGATTATGGACGGCAACGGCAGATGGGCAAAAAACAAAGGCTTGTTCAGAACCAAAGGTCATGAACAGGGGTCAAAATCCGTAAAAGAAGTCGTAGAAGGATGTGCAGAAATTGGCATACCTTACTTAACACTTTACGCTTTTTCTACCGAAAACTGGAACAGACCGAAACGAGAAATAGATTTACTGATGAAGCTTTTGGTCTCTTCATTAAGAAAAAATCAAAAAACATTACAAAAAAATAACATAAAATTAAATGCCATTGGTAATTTAAACGCGCTTCCGCAAAAAGTGAATGCCGAATTACTGGAGGTAATCAATGCAACAAAAACTAACAAAAGGATGACACTAACCATTGCTTTAAGCTATGGTTCGCGGGAAGAAATTTTAAAAACTGTTAAAGAGATTAGTCATAAAGTTAAAAATAACCTAATTTCGCCGTCAGATATTGATGAAACCGTTATAAATAATCATCTTTACACCAAAAATTTACCGGACGTAGACCTATTAGTGCGTACCAGCGGTGAACAACGCATTAGTAATTTCCTATTATGGCAAATTGCTTACGCCGAATTGTATTTTACAGATACACTTTGGCCCGATTTTAAAAAAGAAGATTTATTTAAAGCATTGTTAAATTATCAAAACAGAGAACGTAGATTTGGAAAAACCAGTGAACAACTTAAAAAATAGCTCCATTTTATATATTAAAACTTTCATTTTTGTGCTGCTATCTTGGATAGGAAGCTCACAATTGACGGCTCAACAAAATATATTAGACAGCGGAAAAAAATACACCATTAACTCCATAACCGTAACCGGACAGCAAAATTTTAACGAACGCACCGTTATTGCTTTTACAGGATTAAAAACAGGAGACCGTATATACATACCCGGAGAAAAGCTAAGTGCCGTAACCAAAAAATTATGGGAGCAAAACCTCTTTAGCGATATCGCATTTTACGTAACAAATGTAGAAGGAGATAAAGTAGATTTGGAGTTATACATAGTAGAACTTCCCAAAATGAGAAAAGTTACTATAGAAGGAGTGAAAAAAGGACAAATAAAAGAAATAATTAAAGACAACAACCTTAAACCCGGAGTTAAAATCACTCAAAATTTACTTACAAATACCAAAAACTACATTAAAAACAAATACCGCAAAAACGGCTTCTTAAATACCGAAGTTACTATAACCTCAACTCCCTTTTTAGACTCTACCGGCGTTGAAAAAGGCAAAAACCTTCATATAAAAATAGACAAAAAAGAAAGAGTAAAAGTAAGTAAAATAATTTTTGAAGGGAACAAACAACTAAGCGACAAAAAACTACGTCGCGCAATGAAAAACACAAAAGTTAAGTTTCCCGGACGTTTTTGGAAACGATCAAAATACAGCGAATCCCTGCTTGCAGAAGACAAAGTTTCCATCTTAAACAAATACAAATCCAGCGGGTATAGAGATGCAAGAATTGTAAAAGACACACTCATTGTTAAAAACGACAAAAATATTACCTTACAGTTTAACATCGAAGAAGGAAAAAAATACTATTTTGGTAACATTCGGTTTATCGGAAACAGTGTTTATACAAACCAACAACTTAAACAAGCACTCGGTATAAATGAAGGAGATACCTATAACGGTGTTTTATTAGAGGAGCGTATCGAAGATAAAACAGACCCTGATGCCAATGATATTACTAATTTATACCAGAATAACGGTTATCTTTTTTCAAGAATAAACCCCGTTGAAGTAGGTGTTCGTAACGATACTATTGATTTTGAAATAAGAATTCACGAAGGAAAACTAGCCCACTTTAACCATATTACTGTTGTTGGAAACGACAAAACAAACGACCACGTAATCTACCGAGAGTTACGCACAAGACCCGGACAAAAATACAGCAAGAGGAAAGTAGTACGTACCATTAGAGAACTTGGACAATTAGGATATTTTGACCCCGAACAACTTTCACCTAACTTCAAAAATGTTGACCCAAACAACGGACTGGTAGATATTGAATACTCCGTAGTAGAAAGAGGTTCAAGCCAAATAGAATTACAAGGCGGTTACGGAGGAGGAGGTTTTGTTGGCACATTAGGACTGTCTTTTAACAATTTTTCGTTACGAAATATTTTTAACGGTAAAGCATACAAACCCGTGCCGATGGGAGACGGACAAACACTTTCACTCCGAGCCCAAGGAAGTAATTTTTTTCAAACCTATAGCCTATCTGTAGTAGAACCATGGTTGGGCGGAAAAAATCCCTATCAATTAAGCACCTCTTTTTCACATACGGTTCAATACTTTTTTGATTTTAGACAAAGAGACGTCGATAGAAGCCGGAAATTTTTGATAACCGGCGGGTCAATAGGTGTAGCAAAACGATTAAAATGGCCGGATGATTTCTTTACTCTATCACAAGCAATAAGCTTTCAGCATTTTAACCTAAAAAATTACAACACCGGTTTATTTACCTTTGGAGACGGTGTATCAAATAACTTAGCCTATACAATAGGTTTAAGCAGAAACAACACCAGCACAAATCCTATATTCCCAATGGCCGGATCTGAGTTTAACCTAACCGCAAAACTAACCTTACCCTACTCCGCATTTAGTAAAACCAACTATAAAAATTTAGCCGCCGAAAGAGACGGACTAGACCCGCAAGAAGATAACGACAGAATTTCAGAAATAGACCAAGAACGCTTTAAGTGGTTAGAGTATTACAAAGTAAAATTTAGCGGAACATGGTATACACGCGTGATAGGAAAATTTGTACTAAGAACCAGAACCGAATTTGGCTTTCTCGGAGCCTATAACAATTACCGCGGAGTACCCCCATTTGAACGATTTTTTCTTGGTGGTGACGGATTAGGAGCTTTCAGCCTTGACGGAAGAGAAATAATACAACTAAGAGGTTATCCTAACCAGTCACTTTCTACAGTAGACGGAAATACTATTTACAACAAATATACGTTAGAACTAAGATACCCTGTTACTTTAAAACAGTTGGCATCTATCTATGTTCAAGGATTTTTTGAAGCAGGTGGAGCCTATGACGGTTTTAAAAATTACAATCCTTTTAGCCTAAAGCGCTCAGCCGGAGTAGGAATTCGTATATTTATGCCGGCTTTTGGATTATTGGGAATTGATTTTGCCCACGGATTTGACCCCGTATTAGGCGGAACAACCAAAAACGGATGGGAAACACATTTTATAATAGGACAACAATTTTAAAATTTGGCACGATATTTTCTTAAACAACAACCAAACAATTATGAAAACAAGTAAATTAATTCTAATCTCACTGCTTCTTCTCGGAATTACCGTTTCGGTGTCCGCCCAAAGAGGCGTACGTATTGGTTATATCGATATGGAATACATCCTTGAAAGTGTTCCGGAATATCAAGAAGCAACCATCCAACTTGACGCAAAAGTGCAACGTTGGAAAAAAGACATCGAAAAAAAGAATAACAAAATCAAGCAAATGAAACTTGATTTAAGCAAAGAGCGAGTATTACTAACACAAGAGTTGATAGAAGAAAGAAATGAAGAAATAAAAATCTTGGAAGACGAAATGTTGCAATACCAACAAGATCGTTTTGGTCCTAACGGCGATTTAGACATACAAAGACGCCAACTGGTACAACCCATACAAGACCAAGTATTTAATATTGTGCAAGAAATTGCCGTAAATAAAAAATATGATTTTATCTTTGACAAATCTGCCGATGTAGTAATGCTGTTTGCAGCAAAACGCAACGACATTAGCGATATTGTTTTAAGAAGTATTAACAGAGCTAATAAACGCAAACAAGTAAGAGGTAAAAAAGAAAAGAAAGAAGTTGAAAAACGCGAACAACTTTCTGCCGAAGAAGAAGAAGCTGTTTCGGAACGTGAAAAACTTATCCAAGAAAAGAAAGCAGAAAGAGAGCGCCTAATGGAAGAACGAAGAAAAAAAAGAGACTCATTAAGAGCCGTTAAAAAAGCCGAGTTTGAAGAAAGAAGAAAAAGACTCCTCGAAGAAAGGCAACGAAGAAAAGACTCTATTTTAAAAGCTAGAGAAAACAACGGAAACGGATAAAAAATTAATTATTAATCTATAAACACTTACAATTAAAACTATTAAAAATGAAAAAAACAAAATTATTTATAACCGCGTTAGTACTATTTATAGGAGCAACATCTCTTATGTCTGCTCAAGAAGTAGCCCACATTAATTCGCAAGAGCTAATAGCAGCTATGCCTGAAATGAAAGAAGCTCAAAGTCAACTCCAAAAGGTTCAAAAAACCTACGATACCGAGATTACCAATATGATGAAAGAATTTGAAGCCAAGTACAAACAATACGAAGCAGAAGCCACCGAAAAAAGCGATGAAGAAAACGCAAAACGCGCTCAAGAAATTCAAACTATGCAAAACAATATTGGTGCATACAGAGATCAAGCCGTAAAAGATTTACAGAAAAAAGAAGCCGATTTATTACAACCCATTTTAGACAAAGCCAAAGCCGCTATTCAAAAAGTTGCTCGCGCTCAGGGATTTAAATATGTGTTAGATTCTAGTCAAGGGAGCGGTGTAATTATGGCAGAAGGAAAAGATTTATTAAATGATGTAAAGAAAGATTTAGGTATTTAATACATTAATTATTATTACTCTAAAAAACTGCTCTTCTATTGTTGAGCAGTTTTTTTATTTTTACACAAATGAAACAATTACAACCCATAGGGATTTTTGACTCGGGAGTCGGAGGCACTTCTATATGGAAAGAAATACAACAGCTTTTGCCACATGAAAATACAATCTATTTAGCCGACAGTAAAAATGCTCCTTACGGAAACAAATCTGCTAAAGAAATCATTAGATTAAGTAAAAAAAATACTGAAAAATTACTTGAAACGGGCTGTAAATTAATTGTTGTTGCTTGCAATACAGCCACTACTAACGCCATATCTGTTTTACGCAAAACATATTCTGTCCCGTTTATCGGAATCGAACCGGCTATAAAACCGGCTGCGCTGAAAACCAAAACAAAGAATATAGGTGTACTCGCCACAAAAGGCACACTTACCAGTAACTTGTTTTCTAAAACATCCGAATTTTTTTCGAACGGAATAAATAGCATAGAAGTCGTGGGCGAAGGGCTGGTGACTTTAATTGAAGAAGGAAGACTAAGTGACTTAAAAACCAAAAAACTTTTAAAAAAGTACTTGTCGCCAATGATGAAGGCAAATATAGACTATCTTGTTTTAGGATGTAGCCATTACCCATATCTCATACCCGAAATTAAAAAAATAGTTGGCAACACTGTTACTATCATCGATTCGGGAGAAGCTGTTGCCAGACAAACAAAAACAGTTATAAAAAACCTTAATCTTGCAACTACATCCAGTACTGTAGCTAAACATCTATTTTATAGTAACGGCAACACTGTAATTTTAAAAGAACTACTCAAAGATTACAAGGAAAAAATTATTATAGAAAAATTAGATTTTTAAAAAATAGATAGCGTTTTTAGTTAAAAAAAGCTAAAAACGTTTTCTTCTTAGACGGACTTACCATAATTTCTTTTCCGTTTGCAAGTGTAACACTACCTCCTTTTCCTTTGTTATAAGAAACCACACTATTTACATTAATTAAGTACGATTTGTGCACGCGTGCAAATCCGTTTGAAGAAAGTATATCTTCAAAATATTTAAGGGTTTTACTTACCAATTTTTTCTTCCCCGAGCGTAAAAAAATATGCGTATAATTATCGTCGGCTTGGCAATATAAAATGTTCTTTACGTCAATAACTTCAAATCCGTTTTGTTGCGGAATGGTGATTTTTCCGCTCACCGAATTTGTTAGAGGTTTAATTACATTATTTATTAAACTATTTTCTTTTTCTTTTATTTCTTTTACATAATCTACTGCTTCAATAAGTTTATCGATTGATATAGGTTTTAGTAAATAATAAGATGCATGCGCATTTAAGGCATCCATAGCATAATGATCGTATGCGGTTACAAAAACGGTTTCAAACTGTCTGTTTCCTACTTTCTCAAGTAAATCGAAAGCGTTTCCGTAGGGCATTTCAACATCTAAAAAAACCAAATCGAGGTTATGATTGCGTATGAGTACTAATGCTTCATTTATATTCTTTGCTTCGCCAACCAGTTTTACTATCGGGCAATATTTTTCAATATAATTTCGCAATATGGCTCTGCTTGTTTCTTCGTCTTCAACAATAATGGCTCGTAATTTCACAATTTCGGTTTTTAATGGTAAGTATCTTTTTTTAAATATAAAACAACACGTGTCCCTGCATCAGCTTCATCTTTAGCAAGATCTTCAATAGTTACATCTACTTTTTCTTTGTACATTGTATTAAGGATGGCAATTCGTTTTTTAATATTGCTCATTCCTTTAGAGCGTTGTTTTTTCTGATTTTCGGTTTTAAAAGCTTTCGATTTTTCTCTTCCTATCCCGTTATCTTCAATGACAATCTGAATGGTTTTGCTATCTATTTTTTTTAATATAATACGCAAAAATCCTTTTTCTTTTTTATATCGCAAACCGTGCCATACGGCATTTTCTACGTAAGGCTGAAGCAACATAGGTGGTATTTCGTATTCTTTTAACAAGATGTTTGAATCTATTTCTATGCTGTATTCAAATTTATCTTGAAATCTAAAATGTTCTAATTTTACATACAGTTTTAAGAGTTCAATCTCTTTCTCTAACGGAATAAAATCTTGCTCGCTATTTTCTAAAACCAAACGCATAAGCTGTGAAAATTCGCTTAAATATTTATTGGCAGCTCGCTCGTCGTTTACGGCAATAAAACTATTAACTGAATTTAAGGCATTAAAAATAAAGTGTGGGTTCATTTGGCTACGCATAGATTTTAATGCCAAGAGGTTGTTTGCAAACTTTTGTTGCTTACTGTTTTTGTACTGACTGTAAAATGCAAAAAGTAACAATAGTGCAATTAAAATCAACGAACCTATAATCCATTTTTGAACAAGACTGCTTTTTTGAAGCAGTTCTTTGTTTTTTATTGCCAATTCATAGCGTGTTTCATTAAGTTTTCGGTCGTTTTCAAGGCTTAAAATCCGGTTTTGTTGCTTTGAAATTTCTTTACTAAAACGTGCTGCTTGCGAAATATCTTGTTCTTTTTTTATATAAAGTTTATCCAGCAACGCAACATATTTTTGATAATTTTCATTAGCTTTTTTATCATTTCCCAGAATCTTATACGCCTCAGAAAGTTTACGAGTAGCATCTTTTTCTACTACCAAATCATTTTTTTGATGGGCTTCTTCAATACTCTTTTTTAAGTACGAAACGGCTTTCTCATATTGCTCTTGTAAAATTAGTGCATTGGCTATTTTATAATTTTGTCGTTGTAATGTTAAGGGGTTGTCGTTAGGATAATTTTCTTTTTCATCGAGTGCTTCAATTTCTGAAATGGCTTCTTCTCTTAATTCTATTTCTTTATCATAATTGTTGTTTTTGTTATAAAAATCGGCTACAATATTTTTTTGCGTAACGGCTCTTTTTTGATTTTCTTTTTTAGCCAATTTTAAAGAATTTCCGAAGTAAACTTCGGCTTCTTTTTTATTACCACTTTGCGCAAATATTTCGCCCAGTTTGGAATTTAAGTCGGTTACCTTCGGAATTATTTGATGTTTTTGAGCAATATCTAATCCTTTTTGATAATTAACAACACTATTTTCTACATCATTAATCGATTTATAGGTATCGCCTAACCCTTCAAAAACCTCAATTATTTGATAATTGGTAAGTTTCTCTTTTAATAGTTGCCGGTATTTTTTAATACTCTCTTGATAATTTTTATTTGCTCTAAAAGCCCTAGCCAACTTAATTTGAGTTGTGGGCTTGGCATCATACGAAAGGCTTCTTTTATAATTATCTACAGCCAAATCACTTTGTTTCCAATACAGGTTTATGTCGCCTAAAGTTTCAAAAACCATACTGTTTTGAAGCTGAGTCGCTTTATTAATATCGATAGCTTCCAGAGCCTTGGTTACAAAATTGATGCTCTTTTTAGCGTCTTTTTTTAAAACTTGCTTAGCCGAATCGATATAAGTTAAAAACAATTCTTGATGATCCGTTTTTTTTGCTTCTTGTTTTCTATATTTTTTTGAAGAGATTTGCTTATTTTCTTCCACAAATATTTTAATGCGTTGCTTGTCTTTAATTTGATAATATACCGTTTGAAAATCATCACTTCTCACAACCAGTTCGTCGCCAATCTTAGTTTTTATTGAAAATTCTCCAGCCCCATTTGTTGTTGTATAAGCACCACTGCTTACTTCAATATTTACATTAGATATTGGCTTGTTTAGTTCTTGATCAAAGACATCGCCTTTTAAAATAAAAAACGATTCGTTATCTAACGAATAGCTTTTTTGTTGTGCAAAAAGTCCCACACAAGACAAGAAAACAATGATTGTTATTGAGAATTTGTTTTTCAAACCTAAAAAATTGATTTTAAAATGTAAACTTACGCACTTTCATTGATTTACTAAAACCGGAAAAATTCAATTCCGTAAAAAACACCTCTTTTTTTCTTCTTTTAAAACACTTTACTACACCAAAATAGTGTTTTACTCAACGATTTTAATACTTCACTCATTGCCGTTTTTTTATAAAAAATGTTCGCAATAGGTTTACAGCGTTAAATAAAAATCAATACTATGAAAAATTCAAAAATTATTTCACTATGTACTGCACTACTCATCGCTTTAGTGTGCAAAGCCGATACCAACAAAAACCTTACTCTATTTGAAAGTTCAAAACCCCAACACCAAAACCTTGCATCCAATTTGCCGAATAGACACTACATAAAAGTTGCCTTATTGTTGGATACCAGCAATAGTATGGACGGATTGATAGACCAAGCGAAAGCTCAACTTTGGGAGATTGTTAATGAACTATCGTATGCCCAATGTAAAGGACAAACGCCTAATCTTCAAATAGCCTTGTTTGAATATGGTAATGATAGACTAAATAAGCGCAATGGGTATATTAGAAAAATTTTAAGCTTCACCCAAGATTTAGATGAAGTTTCTAAAGAACTTTTCTCGCTTACCACAAATGGCGGAAGCGAATACTGCGGAAGTGTTATTCAAAAATCATTAGATAAATTAGATTGGGGAAACAATGCAGATGATTTAAAAATGATATTTATAGCCGGAAACGAACCCTTTACTCAAGGACCCATAAACTATCTTGACGCAATTACCAATGCGGTAGAAAAAGATATAACGGTAAACACCATTTTTTGTGGAAGCCACCAACTTGGAATTTCAGGAATGTGGCAGGACGGAGCAATAAAAGCAAATGGCGAGTATATGTCTATAAATCAGAACAAACAAACGGTTTATATTCCCACTCCGTATGATGACATTATTCTGCAACTTAACAACCAACTAAACAACACGTATATCATTTATGGAAGTGACGGCATAAAAAAATGGAAAAATCAAAAAATCCAAGACGAAAACGCCATAGGTTATAGTAAAGAAATTGCTGTTAGCAGAACGGTTGCCAAAAGCGGAAAAATGTACAACAATAGCACTTGGGATTTGGTAGATGCTGCAACGGAAGAAGATTTTGATTATTCAAACCTGAAACAAAAATACCTTCCAAAAATATTACAAGGTAAATCAAAAAAAGAAATTCAAAAATACATTGAAAATCAACGTAAAAAACGCAAAGAAATTACTTCAAAAATCAACTTACTAAATCAAAAACGAAAAAAATATATCAAAGAAAATAAAGCTGAAACTTCAAATGAACTGGAAAGTGCTATGTTACAAGCTATAAAAAAACAGGCATTAAAACGTAATTATATATGGAATAAGTAAGTGTCTTTTTAGAAAAATACGACATAATCCGCATTCTATTAATACCGAATACAAATTCAATATAGTTCAATTTCAAGTTCTTTCATTGAAGTATTTTCATTCTAAAATATAAAATAGTTTTGGACTATTTTATATTAAGAATAGGTATAAGTTAAATAGGTGCGGATTACGGTTTTTATAATACATTAATTTATCGCTGGACAATCACAATCATATGGCTCTGGTCTGCCTCCTAAGAAATCATATCCTAAGGTAATTTGATGAAATCCACCACTGGCAAACCTTACATTTCCGGCTTGATATGAATAGGTATAAGCAAACACAAATCGATTATAAGTAACTCCAATTACAGGTGATATGAGTTGTAACTTTTGTGTTTCTATCTCATTTCCATTTAAAAATTCGGTTCCGTCAAAACTTCTCCTATACGAAATTCCACCCCAAACTTTTCCAAAATCCATTTTTCTATAAGCTTTAAAGTTCAAATCAACAGCTTGTTCGCCTGTTCGTTCTCTAAATTGAAACAAAAAAGAAGGTTCGTAAGTCCAAGTGCTTGAATAATCCCCTATAGCATAAGCCATAGATAATAAATACAAACGTTGGTTATTAGGTTCAAATTTTTCAGTATAAATACTTCTGTTCTGAAAGATTAAATTTTTAACCGTAAAATGCCCTGAAAAATTTAAAAAATTATACGACATTCCGGCATCAACATTAAAATAAGAAGTACTCTGTATAATACCGGCAATAACCGGATCAAAATCGGTTAAATCAAAGTTTGTTTCATCTAGTCTAGATTGAATAAGTCCTGCACTTAATCCAAAAGATAGTTGGTTCAAATCGGCATCACTTCTAGAAAACATAATATGATGTGCGTACGTAATATAACCTCCGGTTTGCGAATGATATCCGTTTTTGTCATTAATCAGAATTGTTCCAATTCCGGATCTATCTCCTAACCGGGCATTAAAGCTCAATGTTTGAAGATTGGGCGCATCTTGTTGGTCGAACCATTGTTTTCTAGCTGTTAATCTAATTTGGTTATAACTAGCTGCTCCAGCCATCGAGGGATGTAATAAATATAAATTACTAGAAAAATAATCTGCGTAAACAGGTATTCCGTCTTGGGCAAAAATAGCCGGAGATGAAATGATAAGTAGGATTAAGTAGGTTTTTTTTAACTTCATAATGTTTTGTTCTATCGTTTTAAGGTAAAATGTCCTTTAAATTCTTTTTTTACGTCTTGTTCGGTATATTCCACTCTAAACCAGTAATCGCTTGATGGTAGCGGATTGCCGTTATAAGTGCCATCCCAACCTTCACTCAACGGACTTAACTGTTTGATGAGTTTTCCAAAACGGTCAAATATATAAATTTTTGCCGTAGGGTCACCCGTTGCTATGCCAATTATATTCCATCGATCGTGATAGCCATCATTATTGGGAGTGAAATAACGAGGGTAATCTA
>JALWKK010000105.1 GCA_027081505.1 Flavobacteriaceae bacterium | reverse complement strand
ACAAACCAAAAGACACCTCGTAATTAATAATTTTTCTTTTATAAAAAAGAGGTTCTAAAAAAGAAGCAAAAAAAGCACCCGACGACATAATCGCAAGCGTAACCGAAACATTAGAAACTTTAATAGCACCGAAAAAGCAAAGCCAATGTAATGCTATAATAGCACCAACGATAAAAAACTTAATTAGTGTGGTAAAAGAGACTCGTAACTGTATTTTTTTATAAGTTAAATAAAATAGTATAAAAACGGAAGCCAATGTCATTCGGTACCAAACGAGCGGTATTGCATCTATTGAAATTAATGCGCCCAAAACGGCTGTAAACCCCCAAATAAAAACAATAAAATGTAAATGGAGGTATTGTAAGAGTTTATCGTTTGGCATTTCTGAGTAAATAGATGGCTAAGATACCAAAAACAAGATTAGGAAACCATGTGGCAAGAATAGGAGAAAAATTACTTTGCGATGCAATTGTTCCAAAAATTTTATCGAAAAAAACGAATGCCATTCCAATTCCTATTCCGATGGCAAGGTTCACACCCATTCCGCCTCTTCTTTTTTTAGAAGAAACCGCAACGGCAATAATAGTTAAAATAAAGATAGACACCGGAATACTCCAACGCTTGTTTCGCACGACTTCATATCTGTTGATAAATGACGAACCTCTTGCTTTTTCTTTTTCAATAAATTTATTTAGTTCTACATAGTTAAGAGTTTCTGCTATGTATTTAACCGGAGTTAAGTCGTCCAAATCAAAAGCAAAAGTGGTATCTAATTTAGGTTTTTTTTCTAGTATATCATTATTCTTACCAATAGTTCTTTTTGTGTAATTATATAGCGAATAGGTAGAATCTTCGGTATTAAAAACAATACGATTGGCACTAATTTTATATTTCATAAGGTTATCCTCGATATGTTCTAAGGTAAAATCATTACCCGATTTCTTTTTTACATTAAAATAACTCACATAGATAAAATCGGTATCATTAATCTGGCGATAAACATTTTTTTGAGTTCGAGCTTTTTTAGAAGTTAAAAACTTGTATATAAATTCGTTATATCCTTTACTGGCTTGAGGGGCAAAATACATTCCGAGAAATAAAGAAATTATACAAACTATAATGGCTCCAATAATGTATGGTCTTAAAAACCGGTAATACGAAACACCGCTACTTAAAAAAGCAATAATCTCTGTTTTATTAGCCAGCTTTGAAGTAAACCAAATAACCGATAAAAACAGAAATAAAGGAAACAAGAGGTTAGCAAAATAAATAGTAAAATCCCAGTAATAAAGCGCTACATCTTGAAAAGGGACCTCTTTTTCTAATATTTTATCTATTTTTTCGGCTAGGTTTATAGTTATTCCTATCGGAATAAACATAATCAGCAACATAAAAAATGTTCCGAGAAATTTTTTTAATATGTATCTGTCTAAAATACTTAGCATTAAAAATAGCTTCTTTTAAAAAAGTTTACAATCGTTTGTTCATTTGTTGTACCATTTGGTTTTTCCAAGTGGTAAAATCGCCTGCTAAGATATGCTTTCTTGCTTCACGAACCAACCACAGATAAAACCCGAGGTTGTGTATGGTGGCTATCTGTCTTCCCAACATTTCGTTAACAGTAAACAAATGTCTTAAATAAGCCTTGCTGTACTCGGTATCTACCCAAGTAATATTCATTTGGTCAATGGCAGAAAAATCGTCTTCCCATTTTTTATTTTTTATATTAATGGTTCCGTGAGCAGTAAAGAGCATTCCGTTTCTTCCGTTTCTGGTGGGCATTACACAGTCAAACATATCTATTCCTAATGCAATATTTTCAAGAATATTTATGGGAGTTCCCACACCCATTAAATAGCGCGGCTTATCTTCCGGAAGAATTTCGGTTACAACAGCTGTCATTTCATACATTTCTTCGGCGGGTTCACCAACAGACAATCCACCAATGGCATTTCCGTCTGCTTGAACCGATGCTATATACTCGGCAGATTGTTTTCGTAGGTCTTTATATGTACTTCCTTGTACAATAGGAAATAAGGTTTGTTTATAGTTGTATTTTTCAGGTACTTTTTTTAGATGATTTACACACCTGTCAAGCCAGCGATGCGTCATGTGCATTGATCTTTTTGCGTAGTTATAATCGCAAGGATAGGGCGTGCACTCGTCAAAAGCCATAATAATATCGGCACCAATAGTACGTTGTATTTCCATGACATTTTCGGGTGTAAATACATGGTAGCTTCCGTCTATATGCGACTTAAATTTAACACCTTCTTCCTTTATTTTTCTATTTGCCGATAACGAATATACTTGATACCCGCCACTGTCGGTTAAAATAGCTCTGTCCCAATTCATAAACTTGTGTAAACCACCGGCTTTTTCCAGTATGCCTGTTCCCGGTCTTAAATACAAATGGTATGTGTTTCCTAAAATAATATCGGGATCAATATCTTCTTTCAGTTCTTTTTGATGCACACCTTTTACAGTTCCTACTGTACCTACAGGCATAAAAATAGGAGTTTCAATGGTGCCGTGGTCGGTAGTGATTTGCCCGGCTCTTGCTTGCGAATGTTTAGCGGTTTGAGATACAGTAAATTTCATTTAATTAAATTGAAAAACAGAAAGACAAAGATACTATCATTCATGAAACTTGAAATGAAATCTGAAAAGTAAAAAGCAGTAATTCTTATTTGGTTTTAAAAATAAAGAATTGAAGAAACTTTTTCTGTTAACAAAACACTAAAATCGTTAATAAGTGAGCTGTAAACTTTTTTGTTAAGGATAGGGGATGTGTTATTTTTGACACCAAAATATAACAATATGCCGGAATTAGATTATTTACAAAAGTTAGTTATTCAAACCCGAAGAGATATTTTACGTCAAGTACATAAAGTAAATTCAGGACATCCCGGAGGATCTTTAGGTTGTACAGAATTTCTTATTGTTTTGTATCATGTGATTATGGAGAGAAAAAACACCTTTGATATGGATGGTATTGAGGAAGATTTATTTTTCTTATCAAACGGACACATTTCTCCTGTTTTTTATAGTGTATTGGCAAGAGCTGGCTATTTTCCGGTAGAAGAACTAAATACATTTAGATTATTAAACACCAGATTGCAAGGGCATCCTACAACCCACGAAGGATTGCCGGGCGTACGAATTGCCTCCGGATCTTTAGGACAAGGTATCTCGGTATCTATTGGTGCTGCGCAAACAAAAAAACTTAACAACGATAGCCATTTGGTATATACCTTGTGTGGTGATGGCGAATTACAAGAGGGCCAAATCTGGGAAGCCATTATGTATGCTTCCGGAAATAATGTAGATAATTTGATTGTTACGGTAGATTACAACAAACAACAAATAGACGGCTCCTTAAACGATGTATTACCAATGGGAGATTTGCGCAAAAAATTTGAAGCTTTTGATTGGAAAGTCATAGAAATTAAAGAAGGAAATAATCTGGAAGCAATTAGTGCCGGTATGAAAAAAGCCAAGGGCGAAACCGGTAAAGGCAAGCCCGTTTGTGTTTTATTACACACGGTAATGGGAAATGGTGTCGATTTTATGATGCACACCAATGCCTGGCACGGAAAAGCACCCAACGATGAACAATTAGAATTAGCTTTGGCTCAAAATCCGGAAACACTTGGTGATTATTAAACGGTTGTTGGCTAATACGAATACTACAAAACCAAATTTTTATAAAGATGAAAAAATATATAGATACCGGTAAAAAAGATACTCGTTCAGGATTTGGAGACGGGCTTGAAGAATTAGGTAAAACAAACAAAAATGTAGTTGCGCTTTGTGCAGATTTAACAGGCTCTTTAAAAATGGGTGCTTTTAAGAAAAATCATCCCGACCGGTTTTTTCAAGTTGGTATTGCCGAAGCCAATATGATGTGTATGGCAGCCGGAATGACCATAGGAGGCAAAATACCTTTTACAGGTACGTTTGCAAATTTTTCTACCGGAAGAGTGTACGACCAAATTAGACAAAGTATAGCGTATAGTGATAAAAATGTTAAAATTTGTGCTTCACACGCCGGAATAACCTTGGGAGAAGACGGAGCTACGCATCAAATTTTGGAAGATATCGGGCTTATGAAAATGCTTCCCGGTATGACGGTTATCAACACCTGCGATTATAACCAAACCAAAGCTGCTACACTTGCCATTGCCAAACATAAAGGACCTGTGTATTTGCGTTTTGGAAGACCAAAAGTAGCAAATTTTACTCCGGAAGACCAAAATTTTGAAATTGGTAAAGCCGTTCACCTTATCGAAGGCAATGATGTAACCATTGTCGCTACCGGGCATCTGGTTTGGGAGGCTATTAAAGCAGCAGAGACATTAAATAACAAAGGAATTTCTGCAGATGTAATTAACATGCATACCATAAAACCTTTAGATAAAAATGCTATACTGGATAGTGTGTCTAAAACACGATGCATCGTTACCGCCGAAGAACATAATTATTTGGGAGGATTGGGTGAAAGCGTGGCTCGGATTTTAACCGAAAATTTACCAACACCTCAAGAATTTGTTGCTACACATGATACTTTTGGCGAGTCGGGAACACCCGAACAACTTATGGAAAAATATGGTCTTAACGCCAAAGCAATCGTAAGTGCGTGTGAAAAAGTTTTAAGTAGAAAATAATATGAGTTAAGAGATTTTTCTATACTTTTTTCTTCGCCACATTACAAATCCTACTCCAAATAAACTTAATATTACCAAAGGAAAAACAATGGTAACCATTTGCCAAAACATACGATTATTGGCTGTTTTTTGAGTGTCAAGAAACGGTATATTTATCGTTTTGGTTCGCAATTTTATTAAACCACTATCGTCTAGCAAGTAGTTTACTACGTTGAGTAAAAATTCTTTGTTTCCGTATTGCGTATTAGTCCATTTATCAAAACCTAACGATAGAGGACGCCCGTTTTTTAATTGATTTTTTATAACATCTCCATCGCTTATTACCACCATTTTTGTCGCTGTACTTTGTGATAAATCTTCTGAAATTTTAAAGGGTTTAATTCGGTTGTTGTAAACCGAAGTAAATTTTCCTTCCAATAAAACGGCAAGAGGTAATTCACCGGAATTATAACCAAACTTAACCGGATTGTTATTAATTACTTCTAAGTTTTTATTAATTTCTTGATTGATATCAATTTTGGTGGGAACTCCAATTTTTTTACTTAAGGGAGAACTGCTAAGCAAAATAGTTTTTTTAACTTCATTAGGCAATGTGTCCATAACAGAAGCATAGTCAAACTTTACGGCTTCAATATTTGTAACCACCGGATGCTTGCTTAGACTTGCGCTTAACGGACTGTAAAACCAAGGGTATTTATTGTAGGTAGAATTGTTTTCTTGCCCGGTTGCCAAAACAATAGGAGCGCAATACACATCTTTTATTAAATTGGGATTTAATCGCACACCGTATTTAAAGAAAAAATCGGTAAGATTAAGGTCTTTGTTGTAAGCAAAAAAACCACTCGATATTGTATCTTGTTGCAGTCCGACGGCATCAACTAGCCAAAGCGATTTGCCACCCTTCATAGTATATTGGTCTAACACATATTTTTGTTGTTCCGAAAATTTCTCGGTAGGATTTGCAATAACAATTAAGTCATATTTCTTTAAATTTTGCAACGTTTTTTGAGGCGAAACAGCTACCGAATCTAATGTAAAAGGTGCTATGTAATAATATTCTTTTAATGTTCTGAAAAAATCAGCGATGTATTTATCGTCATATTCACCGTTACCTTTAATAACAGCTACTTTTCGTTTTTTTGGAAAAACCAACTTGGAAAAACCATCGGCAAAAGCATATTCTAAGTTTTGAACCGAATTATTAATGCGTTCTTCTTCCGTCGCTCCCAGCGTATTTTTAAGCAACCTGATTTTTACCGCATCGTCATTGTAATACGCCAATGCCCAAGGATACACGACTTGTGTACTTAATTTTCCGTTTTCTTTAACCGAAATTTGTGCAGGTTGCATTCCGTATTGAAGAAAAAGCTTTTGCATATCTTCAGAATTAGCTTCACCTTCTAACGGATTGATAAAATTAACTTTAACATTTGGATTATAGGTTCTAAATTCTTCAAGTAAATAATCTGTTTCGGTTTGTAATTTCTTAAATTCTGAAGGTAAATCTCCTTCTAAAAATACATCAATAACCAAAGGCGAATCTACGGTGCTAATTATGTTTTTAGCAGCTTCAGAAAGTGAATATCTGTGGTCTTGTGTAAGGTCAAAACGTTTGTGAAACGTGTTTCCTAAAATGATAAAAGTAAGAATTGCAAAAAGACTTATATACAGTTTTTTTTTGTCTTTTTTCCGAAGCTTATTTGCTGTAAGAAAAAGAAAGAAAACGGTTACTCCTATAAAATAGCTTACATCTTTAGTATCTAGCACACCTCGTGCTAAAGAGCTGAAGTGTGATTGCATTCCTATATTATTGATTAAATTGGTTGACGAGTTGATAACTGAAGAAACTCCTTCAAATCCATAATAAAAAAAGAAACTTAGAAAAACCGAAAGTAAAAAAACCACGATTTGGTTTTTAGATAGTGTAGAGCAAAAAACACCGATTGCCGTGTAAGAAAGAGCTAATAATAAAAGTCCGATGTAGGAACCTAGCGTACTTCCTAAGTCCCAATTACCGGGCGGATTTCCCAGTTTGTCGATAGCAAGAATATATAACAAAGTAGGTACTAAAGCTAGAAGAATAAGAACAACAGCTCCAATGTATTTTCCCAAAACCAGTTGTAAGGTAGATATGGGTTTGGTGAGTAATAATTCCAGTGTGCCAATACGTGCTTCATCGCTAAATAAGCGCATCGTTATGGCGGGTATTAAGAATAAAAACATCCAAGGAGCTAGGTTAAAAAATGCACTTAAATCGGCAAAACCATTATCAAAAATATTGTATTGTCCTTTAAAAACCCATAATAACAAACCATTAATAAGCAAAAAAACACCTATAACCAAATAGCCTATTGCAGAAGAGAAAAAGGCTTGTATTTCACGTTTAATTATGGCGATCATATTTTTTAGAGTATTTTCGATAAACTAATTTTCAATACTATCTATTTTGGTTATACTCCAAGCTTGTGCTTTACAACGAAATAATTTCTTGGTTGTTATCCACACCGATTTAAATAATTCACTATTTCTATAATTTTCGAGAGCTTGAAGATTTTCCCACTTACTATAAGTAAAAAAAATTGTCGGATTGTTTGCGTCCTGAAGAAGGTCGAGGTGTTTACAACCTTCAAAATTTCTAATTTTATGCTTTACCCTATCAAAGTTTTGAAGAAACGCTGATGTTTTTTCGGGTTGAAATTCCATTTTTACTATTCGTATAAGCATATTTCGGTTTATTTAGCTTCAAATTGAATGGTAACCATATCGCGATATCCTAATCCAAAAAGTGTGGAGGCACTTCCTACCGTACTCGGGTTACTTTTATAAATTGCTAATTCAAGATAACCGGAGGAGTTCCAAATTGCTATTTTTTTTCCATCTTCTTCTCTAACATTTTTGTCTTTGTCAAAATGAATTGCTTCGCTGTAAGTAGAAAAAACTTCCTTAAAAGTGGCTGTACGGGCACGTATTATAAAAGGTCTTCCTTTACCGACATCTTCAAAAAGTTTTTTGGTAATGTTACACACAACGTTTCCGTAATTATCGATATAAATAACGGTGCCTTTTATTTGATTTCCGGCAGGGTTTATAACAGGATTTAATCCGGTAAGTTGTTTTAATCCTCCTTTTTCCGGCAAAAAACCTAAAATAGATTTACCAATAACATCTAATTTACCACCTCGAGCAAGATGACATGCCACTTTTACAAAAACATCTAACACGGGAAAATTACTGCAAATATGGTTATGAATGGTAATTTCTACTGCTTGTTCGGGATTAATTTTGTTTGTAAGCATAGAGATAATTCCGTTGTTGGCACAAATAAAATAATGCCCGTCCAACAATACGGCAATATGCTTGTTTTCCGGTGTTAACTCTGCATCTACACCAATTATATGGATGGTGTTTTTAGGAAAAAGTTTATACGCATTTTCAATAACATAAGCCGCTTCGGTGATATGAAAAGGCGAAATACTATGAGAGATATCAACAATTTTTATATCTTCTATTTCGGCATAAATCGCACCTTTTACCGCTCCTTTAAAGAAATCTTTTTCTCCAAAATCGGTTGTAATGGTTATTATGGACATATAAAATTGTTGCTGTTTTGTTACACAAAGTAACACAAAAATACTGTACTTTTGTTACCGAAAAAAAACTATTTTTACAGTACTGTGTATAATTTTAATTTATATTGCTTTTGAACGAACTTATCATTGAACTTACCGAGATTAGTCCGCAAGAATTTTTTGGACAACAAAACACAAACATTTCTCAAATTAAAGAATACTTTCCGAAGTTAAAAATTATTGCAAGAGGAAATAAAATTAAGGCATTAGGCGATCCCGATATTCTTCAAGAGTTTGATAAGCGAGTATCTTTGTTGCTGGAGCATTTTATGAAATACAACAAATTAGATGAAAACGCCATTGAACGAATATTGCTTAGCAACGGAAAAAAAGATTATGAAACTCCTGTATCGTCTAACGATATATTAGTACACGGAGTAGGCGGAAACAAAATAAAAGCACGAACGGTTAACCAACGAAAACTTGTAGAACTAATGAAAAGTAATGATATGGTTTTTGCTGTTGGTCCCGCCGGAACCGGTAAAACATATACAGGTGTTGCTTTAGCTGTTAAGGCATTGAAAGAGAAACAAGTAAAACGCATTGTGCTTACTCGACCGGCAGTAGAGGCAGGTGAAAATTTAGGCTTTCTTCCGGGCGATTTAAAAGAAAAATTAGACCCCTATATGATGCCGCTTTATGATGCTCTTAGAGATATGATTTCTCCTGAAAAGTTACAAACTTATATCGAAAAAGGAACCATTCAAATTGCTCCTTTGGCTTTTATGCGTGGTCGTACACTAGACCATGCTTTTGTAATTTTAGATGAAGCTCAAAACACAACTCATGCGCAGATGAAAATGTTTTTAACCCGAATGGGAAAAAATTCTAAATTTATGATTACAGGCGATCCGGGACAAATCGACCTTCCAAGACGAGTTATTTCCGGATTAAAAGAAGCATT
>JALWKK010000104.1 GCA_027081505.1 Flavobacteriaceae bacterium | reverse complement strand
AAAAAAAAAAAAAAAAAAAAATAATTAAAAAAATAAAATTTATGTAAATCAAAAAATGTCTATTTTTACACGTTATACCGTGTTTAGTTTTTTTTTTTGTTTCATAATGTTGAATTTTAATCAATTAAAACTCAATATTACATATTTAACAATTTTGTCATTAGAACTAGCCGTCTTTGGCGGATTTAGTTCAACGACGCATAAGCCCAATGGCGGGCAAATAGTATGTTGACATTTCAACGTTATTATTTATTTTTATCGCGTCCGACAGATGCGCCGGCGGTAGTTCCGCCACCGATGCTTATGCAAGGCTGATAAATAAATATCAAAAACTTCTGCAAAATCTATTAATCAACAGCATATCGCCAACCGTAGGGGTCTTCTGCTCGGTTGTATTGAATGTCCATCAAAGCTTTTTTAAATCGTGTGGCATAACTGTCTTCTTGTTTGGGGATTTCGTAAACTTTTTCTTGAAAACTAAATGCGCTTACAGGACTAATTACCGCAGCTGTTCCTGCACCAAATATTTCTTTAAGAGCACCGTTGTTTGCAGCTTCAACAATTTCAGAAACAGGCACTCTTCTTACCTCAACATTTACATCGGCATCTTTAGCCAACCGGATAATGCTTTTGCGGGTAACACCGTCTAATATTCTGTCATTGGTAGGAGCGGTTATCAAGGTATCTCCAACTCTAAAAAACACATTCATAGTGCCGGCTTCCTCCAAGTATTTATGCTCATTGGCATCTGTCCAGATAACTTGCTGAAAACCTTTTTCTTTTGCCAAGTTGGTAGGATAAAATTGTCCGGCATAATTTCCTGCTGCTTTTGTAAATCCAACACCACCATCGGCTGCCCTGCTGTAGTGTTCGGCTACTACAACCTTGACATCGCCTTTATAATAAGCTTGCACAGGAGACATAACAATAATAAATTTATATTCGGTCGAAGGAGATGCAGACACTCCTACTTCGGTTGCAATAACAAACGGGCGAATGTACAAGGCATTCCCATCTCCCGGCTTTATCCATTCTTTGTCTAAACTTACCAATGTGTTTAGAGCTTCAAAAAAATAATCTTCTCTAAATTCGGGAATAGCCAACCTTTTAGATGAGCGATTAATGCGTCTAAAATTCTCGTCCGGACGAAACAACCAAGCGTTTCCATTATCGTCTTTATAAGCTTTCATACCTTCAAAAACCGCTTGCCCGTAATGAAATACTTTAGCAGCCGGTGAAATGGTCATATCTCCGTAAGGAATAACCGAAGGGTTTTGCCATTTTCCATCTTTATAATCACAAACAAACATATGGTCTGAAAATATTTTCCCGAAAACCAAATTACTAAAATCAACTTCCGAAATTCTGGAATTTTCTATTTTGTGTACCGAAATATTTTTGTTTGTTACAAGACTCATAAGAACGCATTTTTTGTACTGCAAAAGTAATGAAAAATTACTGCTTGTAAAAGCTAAATAATTCTTAATTTTGCAGTAATTATATAACCTATAAATTTTAATTTTATGAAAAAATTAGTCACTTTCTGTTTGTTTTCATTTCTTTTAATTGCGTGTAAAAACGAAAACAAACAAGATAAAACCAATAGTACTGCAGAAAAAGCACAAAAAGAAATGGCGTATGCCTCTTTTGGAGAAAAAATATCTTCGGACGGTGTTGTTTCTAAAGAACAAATAATTGAAAAATATAAAAACCTAAAACCCGGAGATACCGTTACTGTTAAATTTACTACAACCGTTAACAGCGTATGTCTGGCTAAAGGTTGTTGGATGCGTTTGGACTTAGGTGATAATGAAGCTATGGTAAAGTTTAAAGATTACGGTTTTTTTGTGCCTAAAAACATTGCCGGAAGAGAAGTAATTGTAAACGGAAAAGCATTTGTTAGTGAAATGAGCGTAGAAGAACAACGCCATTATGCCGAAGATGCCGGAAAAAGCAAAGAGGAAGTGGAGGCAATCACAACACCCAAAATAACCTACTCATTTGAAGCAGACGGAGTGTTGGTTAAAAAATAAATCATGCGTTTTTTAATTCTATTTTTAGTGATAAGTCTGGTTGCTTGTGATGCTTCAAAAGAAAAAAAGAATCCAATCGATACGCAAACCCAAGAGGAGTTTGTTA
>JALWKK010000103.1 GCA_027081505.1 Flavobacteriaceae bacterium | reverse complement strand
AGCAACTTCTTGTTTTAAAACACTTTTTACTTCAACCAATTCTTCTTGTGTTTCTTTAACAACTTCAACAATTTTAGGTTTTATTTCTGAAAAGATGGTTTCAATATCTTTTACTTTATTTGTCAATAACGCATTATGCTTTTCAACTTTTAATGTATTATATTTACGTTTCATTTTCTTTAACATTTTTTCATACTTATTTTTTTGATTGAAATAAGCAGAAAAATAACCAATTAAAAAAGTAGAAAACATTAATAAAAAAATTTCCGAATAACCGGGGAGTTGATTCATAAAACTTAAAATTTCTGTCATATTAATTAAATATTATTTCAATTCGGTTATTGGTTTTTCTTCCTTGTCGGGTTTGATTATCGGCAATAGGAAGTGTTTCTCCTTTTGAAATAGCTGTAACCTGCGATCTTTTTAAACCTCCTTTTGTTATTAAGTACCAACGAACTTGCCGAGCGTATTTTAGACCCAGCCAATAGTTGTCTGTTGCATTTCCAATAGTGTCGGTATGTCCAATAACTGTTATTTTTAAATTTGGATTTTCGGCTACAAATGTAAGAATTTTCTTTAAAACACTCTCAAGCTCCTTATTTACTAAAATTTCAGACCCTGAAAACTTGGGGTAAATAATTTCTTTTTCCGGAATTTTTGTCTTTATTTCCTTATTCCTATCCCGACTTAAAGATTTGAATAAAAACCTAATAGCATTTGTGTGAATACTATCGTTAATAAAGATAGGTGAGATTACAGATTTGGTTACAATTTTATCCTCGGGAATACCTAAAAGGAGTAGTTCTTGTTTAATTTTGTTGGCTCGTTGAATTCCATAATTAGGAAATTGTACTTCTTCATTCGGGCTGTATAATCCAATAATTTGGAGTCCTTTATCCGGGTTATTCAGTAAATAGTTATAGATTTTGTGTTTGTAATCGATGCAACTTTCTGGAATTGAAATAGCGCCACTGTTTTTAACGATCTTAATCCCTTCATCATAGATAAAAACAACGTCCCCTTTACTATTAATAGCTTTTAAACCATGAGATATTAAGGGCTTTTTAATAGTATTGGTTGTAGAATCATACCGAAGAGAATTCTTTCGGGCATCTATTTTTTTTTCACCATTAGCAGTTGTATCGTTTAGATATAATACCGGAGTTGTGTTTGACTTTGCTGCACGAATAGATGAAACGCCCACATCATGAAACCAAGAATAGACCCAAAGACCAAAAAAAGACCAAACCAAAAATACCAGAAAAGCAATAAAAAAATTTTTCATATAAGGTATTCGTTTTTTGTGTCTAAAAAAAAATGATTTTAACAGAGCAAATTTACTAAAAACTTGCTTGTTAACAACAACCTTAGATGTTTGTTTTTCACAGGCAGATTCAAAATAGCAAGTGCAAAATTATTATTTACAAATTTATAAAATATTTCAAAAGGTTTATTAAAGTTTAAGTTTTTACAGGGTCTATTGTTAATTTCTATTTGTATATTATTGATATTCTTTGTGTTTTAATTATTTGTCGGTTTATTTTTCGGATAGTATTGTCTTAAGAGCTCGCTTTTATATTTCGATATCTTCTTTTTTCCGGTAACCAATACCCCATTTGTATGAGTATAATTAGTAGCGATATTAAAAATAGTGGAGTTGTTGCTTTTTTTGTAAAAGTAATAGATCGCTACCTAATCTGGCAAATATAGCTGTGTACCAAGTTAGCAGATTTTCCATTAAAGCACTTTGTTTCGGGGTTATAGCTGCTACCATTTCTTTTTTTATATTGCATTTAAAGGTATAGAAACACACCCGTTCCGTTTTAAATTAAAGTACTGCCTAATCTAAGACTAAAAAGCTTTTATGTAGTTCATTCTTTTTCAGATGAGGAAGTAGTTGCAGCAAATTTTTTAATAATGTCATCTTTCATTTTAAGCTGCTAAGACTCTTTTTAAACTATATGAGCGAAGTACTCACAACCAATTTAAACGGTGAACCATCACATGAATATGAAAACATAAGAGAGTGCATTTTCTAAAAATTATAAGTCCACAGGCTTATAATTTGGTTTTATAAGTCCACAGGCTTATAATTTGGTTTTATAAGTCTTTTGACTTATATTTGCTTGTTAATTTATTTTTTATGAAGGTTGTTGCGGTAATTAGTAGCGATTTTATTAACTTTACCCAATACGAGAAAAACTTTTCTCGCAAGGTAATTGTTACTTTAAAAAAAGAAATTAAAAATATAAAAGAGCAATATGCTAATTGCAAAATTAAATTTTCGATTTATCGAGGAGATAGTTTTCAAGTGCTTATTGACAAACCCGAAATGGCGTTTCATTTGGCTTTGCAAATAAAAATGGCAATTAACCAAATTCATGAAAAAAAGAATCTATCTAAAACCATTTTACCTAAAGCAGATATACGTTTTTCCATTGGTATTGGAGAGGCAAACATTAAGCGAAAAATTGAAGAAAGTACCGGTGAAGCTTTTGTTTTTTCGGGTCGTGAGTTAGACGCGATGAAACTAAAGGATACCAAAACCGCTTTGATTACTACAGATCAAGATGTTAACGAGGAATTTGCGGTACATTTTAAATTTTTAGACCTGATTTCAACTCGGTGGTCGGTTGCTTCTGCCGAAGTTATTTATTATTTATTAAAAGGGTACAAAGAACAGCAAATTGCAGACGAGTTAGGTTTAAGCCAAGCAGCCGTAAATTACCGAAAAAAGGCAGCCGGATGGGATGCTGTAAAAGTATTATTAGACAGGTATAAACAAGTAACTCGGCGTAAATTATGATAGCCAACGGCACCATATTGGCACTACAGCTTTTATTGGCACACGTGTTAACAGATTTTGTTTTTCAAACACCAAAACAAATACAGCAAAAACGCACAAAAAAGGGAAAATCTAAATTTTTGTATTTTCACGCTATCCTTTCCGGTTTGCTAGCCTATACTTTTTTGCAACAATGGCAATTGTGGTATGTTGCCGTACTCATTTCGGTTACTCATTTTTTTATAGACTTTTGGAAATTACACCAACCCGAAGACAACCTGAAAAATTTTCTTATCGACCAATTTTTGCATTTGTTGGTACTCAGTATAATCTGGTTGCTTTTAACAAAAAACACATCTCAAGTGATTCCGTTATTGCTAAAGATGTTTTCTTCAAAACTAGTTTTAACTTATCTAATCGGATATTTGATAATAATTTTCCCTATCGGATTTATTATTGGAAAAGCAACACAAAGCTGGCAACAAGAAATTGCGAAAGAAAATGAGATAAACAGCTTAAAAAAAGCCGGTAGATTTATCGGTATTTTTGAACGAATTTTGGTTCTTACTTTTATACTATCCAATAATTTTTCAGCAATAGGGTTTTTAATCGGAGCAAAGTCAATACTTCGCTTTAGCGACAAAGATAAAGACAATGCACGCAAACAAACCGAATATGTTTTAATAGGTACATTAATGAGCTTTTCCTTAACAATAATAGTAGGTTTTTTAATGCGCCAAATCGTACTCCAATAACATGATGTTGTTTTTTAAACATTCCTTTACAATGCGCATCATTCGTTTGTCTAAAGCCGAAGATATTTTTACATATTTTTTATGCTCTTCTAATGTAAATTGCCCAATAATAATACCTTTTAAAGAGTTTCTGAATTTCATATCTTTATGAATGGCATTTTCAATGTAATCCATTCGTTTTTCGATAGTTAGTTTATAAAAAATATTTTTATGTTTTATCACATAATGTCGAAATACTGAAACCAATAATTCCTCTTGTAACGCAACAATGGGTCTAATGGTTTGGTTTTGAAAAAGTTCTTCTTCCGAAGTTTGCAAATGTATAGAAGTAACATCGATTTCAGGACGAAGTTTTTTTAGCAAATTATCTCTAGAGTTCATACCTTTATGGTTTATCTTTACGATGTAACTAAAATTACTGTTTTTTTAGTAGTTATGAAGTGCTTGAAAAATATGTTATAAACGGGTTTTTAACAAATTGCTTTTAATGAAAACAACTAAATTTCAACAAGTTATTTTTCATCTTTTTGTTGCTGTAATACTCTCTTTTACAGTTTATTATTTTGTTCCTGAGCAAGAGTTTCCTACCGCTCCCGCAGTTGCTTTTATGGTCGTTTTTATGGCGTATCTTTGGATTACCGAAATAATTCCGCTGGCTGTTACATCGCTTATTCCCATTGTTTTTCTACCCTTAGCCAGAGTGGGTAAACTATCCGAAATTACTTCATTTTATGCCAAACCGATTATTTTTTTATTTCTCGGCGGATTTTTACTTGCAATTGCTATTCAAAAAACAGGATTGCACAAACGCATCGGTTTGTATATTCTAAAAAAAATCGGAGACAAACCGAAACAATTGGTTTTGGGATTTATGGTTGCCACGGCTTTGCTTAGTATGTGGATTTCCAATACCGCATCGGTAATGGTAATGATGCCTGTTGGATTGTCGGTTTTAGAAACAGCTAAAAAAAACGGTGTTTCAGGAAAATCTTTAAGCAATTTAGGGTTGGGCATTATGTTGGGATTAGCCTATGCTGCCGACATTGGCGGTATGGCAACACCAATAGGTACACCACCCAATTTGGTTTTTTTAGAAATGTATGCCCAACTATTTCCTAATTTAGCGGCTATCGGATTTGTTAATTGGATGGCAATGGTATTTCCTATGAGTATTTTGTTTTTGTTTATTGGCTGGTTAATTCTTACAAAGATTGTATTTAGACTTCCAAACAAAAGAATACTTGGAGGACATACGGTTATTGAAAAACAGTATATTGCTTTGGGGAAGATGACTTCCGGTGAAAAAAAAGCAGGTTTTATTTTTCTTGTTGCGATTGTATTGTGGCTTACCGGATCTACTATCGAAATAGGTGATTACATTACATTTACAGGTTGGCGAGACGCACTTCATATTCCTGAATTTAAAGATGCATCGGTTGCTATTTTTGCTGCAATACTATTGTTTGTTATTCCTTCTGCAAAAAACAACTCGGAAGCTATACTCAATTGGAAAGATGCCAAAAAAGTGCCTTGGGGTATTTTGTTGCTTTTTGGAGGCGGAATGGCTTTAGCGGGAGGTTTTCAGCAATCGGGTTTGGCAACCATAGTTGGAAATTTATTTTCAAGTATACCCATTACATCGCCAAGTGTTGCCGTTTTTACCGTTTCGTTTGTGGTAACTTTTTTAACCGAAATAACTTCCAATACGGCTATAACCAATTTAATTTTACCCGTCATTGCAGAAGTAGCCATAGCCTTTAAAATGGATCCCAGATTATTAATGATTCCGGCTACACTTTCGGCAAGTTGTGCCTTTATGATGCCTGTTGCATCTCCCACACAAGCCATTGTTTTTGGTTCGGGATACGTTTCGATAAAAAATATGATCAAAGGAGGATTGCTCTTTAACATTGTAGGGATTTTTATTATTTCGTTGCTGTTTTTAATATTAGGAACGGCTGTTTTGGGAATTTAAATTTAATAAAATGAAAAAAATAAAATCGGTTAATCCATACACAGGAAAAACGCTAGAAGAACATTTAATTCATTCTTCAGAAGCCGTTAGAACAATTCTAAAAAAAGCGAATAAGCAATATTATAATTGGCGAAAAACTTCTTTTACACATCGAAAACAATTAATATTAAAAGTTAAAGATGTATTACTTGAAAACAGCGAAAAATTTGCACAAACTATTACCGAAGAAATGGGGAAACCCATTACGCAAGCCATTGCCGAGATAGAAAAATGTGCTTGGTTGTGTGAATACTACGCGTTAAATGCCGAAAAACATCTTGCTCCCGAAGTAATTAAAACAGATGCAACCAAAAGTTATATTGTTTTTGAACCTTTGGGAGTCATTCTTGCGGTAATGCCTTGGAATTACCCGTTTTGGCAAGTTTTTAGATTTGCAATTCCTGCTTTAATGGCTGGAAATACAGCGGTTTTAAAACATGCTTCCAATGTTTTTGGCTGTGCAAAATTGATTGAAGAAATTTTTAGAGAAGCAGCCTTTCCCGAGGGTTATTTTTCCACATTACTTATTACAAGTAAACAGGTAGAAGAAGTGATAAAGAACCCTATTATTAAAGCGGTTACCCTTACCGGAAGCGAAAAAGCAGGAGCTGCAGTAGCAAAAACCGCCGGAAGTCAAATTAAAAAAACGGTTTTGGAACTGGGAGGAAGCAATGCGTTAATAGTTTTGAAAGATTGTGATATAGAAACAACCGTAAAAACTTGTATTCAAGCAAGATTTCAAAATACCGGACAAAGCTGCATCGCCGGAAAACGTTTGTTGGTCGATGAAAGCATCGCCGAAACGTTTGTTCAAAAAATAGTACAACAAGTGCAAAACTTAGTCATAGGAAATCCCAAACAACCGGAAACTTATATTGGCGTATTGGCTCGTGAGGATTTGGCTATAGACTTGGAAAAACAGGTAAGGCAATCGGTTGAAATGGGAGCAAAAATACAAATTGGTGGCAGGAGAGAAGGCGCCTTTTTTTTACCTACCGTTTTAACCCAAGTTACAACTGAAATGCCGGTGTTTAAAGAAGAAACTTTCGGACCCGTACTTTCGGTAACTACTTTTAAAACAATAGAGGAAGCCATACAATTATCCAACACATCTAACTACGGTCTTGGTGTGTCGGTTTTTACAAAAAATACAGATGCCTTATTACCTTACATTCCTTTATTTGAAGAAGGTGCGGTTTTTATTAACGAATTGGTTAAAAGTGACCCCAGATTACCTTTTGGAGGGATTAAGCAAAGTGGTTACGGACGTGAATTAAGCAGAGAAGGAATACGAGAATTTGTAAACATAAAAACGGTGTTTGTTAAATAAGAGTTTGGTTTTTTAGAGCTTAGATTGATGTGAGTGGTGAATGGTGAGTGGTGAGTGGTGAGTGGTGAGTGGTGAGTGGTGAGTGGTGAATGGTGAGTGGTGAGTGGTGAGTGGTGAGTGGTGAGTGGTGAATGGTGAGTTGGTGAGTTTGTGAGTGGTGAGTTGTGAGTTGTGAGTTGTGAGTGGTGAGTGGTGAGCCTGTCTGCCGATAGGTAGATTGATGAGGATTAATGATTTTTCTTTAATCATAAACCACAAACCAGAAACAAGAAACTGCAAACTGAATATTGCTCCTTACTATATTCTTTATACTTTTGTGTAATCTATGTCTAAAAAAACAATTTCATACCGGGATGCCGGATATTTTCCTAAATTAATCTGTGATTACATCGAACAAAATGATGCGTTAAAACCTTTTTACGGTCGCTTTCCTTCGGTTGAAAATCTGATGTTTCAAGCAAACGAAAAATCGTTTTCTTTTTCTGAAGAGAATCGAAATATTTTAGTAGAAAGATTGCTTTTACAGAATAAAAACATAACCCTATCAGAAGCTACAAAGCTTAATATTAAATCGTTACGTAATAAACAAACCTTTACGGTAACCACAGGGCATCAACTAAATCTGTTTACAGGTCCGTTGTATTTTTTGTACAAAATTATTTCGGTTATAAACTTAACCAAGCAGCTTAAATCAGAAAACCCCAACTATCATTTCGTTCCGGTGTTTTGGATGGCAACCGAAGATCACGATTTTGAAGAAATTAATTATTTTAATCTTTATGATGAAAAAATTAAATGGGAACGTGGAGCCTCGGGAGCTGTCGGAGAGCTTTCTACAGAAGGATTGGATAAGGTATTTGAAAAATTTTCTTCTCTCATTGGGAATTCCGATACCGCCATATTGTTAAAAAATCATTTTTCTGAAGCGTATTTAAAACACAATACCTTAACCGAAGCAACCCGTTATCTTGCAAATGAGTTGTTTAAAAATAAGGGCTTGGTCATCATTGATGGAAACGATAGTGAACTAAAAAAACTATTTATACCTTTTGTTGAAAAAGAGTTGAAGCAAAACAATACATTTTCTGCTATTGCCAAAACTACTCAAAAACTCATTCAAGCCGGTTATCACGAGCAGGTGCATCCGCGTGCTGTAAATTTGTTTTATCTTCAAAAAGGAATTAGAGAGCGAATTGTAAAAGAAAAAGAAAGTTTTAAAATTCTTAATACCACGATTGTTTTTAGTGAAAAAGAAATACTGGCAGAGCTGCAAAAACACCCTGAGCGATTTTCGCCCAATGCTTTGCTTCGTCCGTTGTATCAAGAGGTTGTGTTACCCAACTTGGCCTATGTAGGTGGCGGTGGAGAGTTGGCGTATTGGTTTCAGTTAAAGGATTGTTTTTGGGAAGTTGGTATTCCGTTTCCGGTGCTGATTTTACGAAATTCAGTTTTACTTATTCCTGAAAAACTTTCAAAAAAATTAGAAAGATTAAAAGTGCCGGTTGAGAAGTTATTCCTTTCGTTTGAAGAACTTTCGGCTTGGTTTATTAAAAAAATATCGGATATCCCAATTGACTTTTCAACTCAAAAGCAACATCTAAAGCGGCAATTTAAAGAATTATATGACTTGGCTGAAAAAACAGATAAATCTTTTATAGGAGCGATAGCTGCCCAAGAAAAAAAGCAACTAAACGGGTTAAATAAATTGGAAAAACGATTGCTGAAAGCTCAAAAACGAAAATTGAAAGACCAATTGAATCGTTTGCTTACAATACATCGTCAATTATTTCCTAACGGAAGCCTGCAAGAACGAAATAAAAATTTTAGTGAGTTCTATTTAGAAACGGGCGATGATTTAGTAAGTAACCTTATAACTACTATCGACCCGTTACTGATGGAGTTTATGATATTGGAGTGTACAAGTTTTACCCATTCCTAATATAAAATACTCCAAAACTATTTTATATTTTAGAGTGGTTAATGCGTTACAGAATGAAAATGGTTCAATAAGAGAGCTTGAAATTGAACTATATTGAATTTGTATTCGGTATAACGGCTTGACGAGTAAGTAAAAAAAAAGAAGAAAATCAACAACAACGATTTTATATCTAAAACCAAAACGCTATGGTAGAAGGTACGTTCTTTACTGATATGAATTAACCCGAAAATTTCCGTGAATTTTTAAACGACTAAGTACTACCAACAAATTTGTGCGGTTTGAAAACACCCAAATTTGCGGCATTTCTAAGTCGGGGTTTCCCTCATTTTCCCCTTTATCTATAGCATATTCATATAATTCACTCCGTTTTTATATGAATTATGCGGCTTAATCGGAAGCTAAAGATGCTTATTTAAACTCGAAATTAACTTTTTACTGCTTAATTTTATTACTCGAATTTGTCGATAGTTCAGAAACCAAACGACTTTCATTACATTTAAAAGCAATAAAATCTGATGCGTTTTTACCTTCAATGTACCAATCGTTTCCAGTAATAGGGCATTTTCTGGTTTTATCACTTTCGGGATTTATA
>JALWKK010000102.1 GCA_027081505.1 Flavobacteriaceae bacterium | reverse complement strand
ATTTATTGAAAACTCTCGTGCCTCGAGTTTCCAACAAGTCAACATCTCATCATCATCAAGAAATTAATAAAAATTATAAAAAAAGTCTATCTTAGCATTGTCTTAAAAATGGGAATACTACAATTTTACAATTTAACTGACGGGTATTTTGCCTATGTTCCAAAAGGAAAGAGTGCTGAAAGACAAACGTTGCAAAGTAGAAATTCCCTGATTGGACAATATACGGAAAAGTGGAGTAAAGATTTTTTTCATCCAATTGCTGAAAGTTTAGGACTATTTGTCGTAAATAGTGTCGTTTGTCCGGAACTTGGATTAACCTCTCAAAGTGATGCCGATTTAGCATTCTGCACTACAAATGAAAAACATCAAAAAGCCGAAAACATCAAATTGCTTTTTGAAATAAAAATGAGTATTGTTAATAATTACAAATATGAAAATAGTCAAGTAATTTATGTTGGAGATTACAAAACACACAAAGGAAATCCGTCAATTCTTCGTTCCGATTCAATGTTAAAAGCAATTGGAAAATCTATAAATATCAGAGTTTCAGGCATAGAATCAACTAAAATTCCAATTATTATTTTAGGTAACAGTCCCATAACAAAAAATTATACTAAAAAAGTTGATTTTTTGAAAAAAGCAGGGATTATTCAAAATTTTATTTCACTTTATCCGAATCCCACAGATGATTGTATTAAAAACACTGAAAACAAAGGATTTCAAACTTTTGATGATTACAATAATTTACAAAAATACATCACAGAAGTAGTAAATTCCGGTATGAATTTCTTTTCATCAATGTTACCTAAAAGAAAATTAGGACAAATTATTACAATTTCTGCAAAAGAAAAAGATGAAATAGCCAAAGCAGAAAAATTTTTAAGTTTAATTAGATAATAAAATGAAAAAATCTAATACATATAAAAGAAACGGAACAGAATCAAGCTCATTCGGGACAAATGGAAGAATTAATCACGACTCTTCTAAATTTTATAATTCTAAATTATACAAAGAATTAGGAAACAAAAAACAGGTTAGTAAAGAAACTAATCTTTTTCCTGAAAATTTGCTAAACACAACAATTTTAGGTTCAGCAGAAGATATGTCTATGATACCTGATAATTCTTTGCATTTGATGATTACATCTCCCCCTTACAATGTATCAAAAGAATATGATGAAGACCTTTCTTTGCAAGAATATTTAGAAATGCTTAAAAGGGTTTTTACCCAAACGTATCGTGTTTTAGTAAATGGCGGGCGAGCTTGTATAAATGTTGCAAATCTTGGTAGAAAACCCTACATACCGCTATCTGATTACATTTCAAAAATGATGATTGACATTGGCTTTAATATGCGTGGAGAAATAATTTGGAATAAAGCGGCAAGTGCAAGTCCATCAACTGCTTGGGGAAGTTGGATGTCAGCATCAAATCCTATTTTAAGAGATATTCACGAATATATTTTAGTTTTTTCAAAAGGAAATTATAAAAGAGACAGAAAAAAAGATGAAAAAGAGATAAAACAAAACACCATTTCAAAAGAAGAATTTATGGAATGGACAAAATCCATTTGGACATTCAATGCTGAATCTGCAAGAAGAATCGGACACCCCGCACCTTTCCCTATTGATTTGCCTTATAGATTAATTCAACTGTATTCTTTTAAAACAGATATTATTTTAGATCCATTTATGGGTAGTGGAACAACAGCAGTTGCTGCCTTAAAAAGTGATAGAAAATATGTAGGTTTTGAAATTAGTCAAGATTATATTAACCTGACAAAAAAACGAACAAAACCATTTGAAAATTTATTAAAACTTGATTAATGAAATAAGTTCAAGTTGTAATATCCCTCAAAAATAAGACAGTTTAAAAGTATAAAAAATGTGAAACTTTCATAATAATATGGTTTTTGTTGTTTTACATCTATACATCTAAAATATTTTAAAATGTCATCAATATTTATTAAAATTAGTTACTGCAAACTATTAATTTTAAGGTTTTTTGTTTTGATTTGTTGGTAACGGTTACAAAGTAAATTCCTTCTTCTTGATTAAGTTTTAGCGAAATAGAATCGATGTTTGTGTGTTGTTTTTGAACAATGGTTTGTCCCACTATATTGGTTACTCTTAGCGAGATGTTTTCGTAAGTTGTTCCCAGATGTATTGTTGCTTCTTGGCAAGCCGGGTTCGGGTAAAGTGTTATTTGGTTTCCAAAATTGCTATCATTAACACCTAGGTTTTGAAAAGAGAACACTCTTGTGTTTCCGGAAGCCTCACCATTATCACTATCAAAGTATGGAGAGCCGGCAGCTACCGTATTTGCATCCGGCATACTTACCGATGACCCAAAAATACTAAGAATTTGCTCTCCGTCTATATCTTGTCCTTTTTGTATCCAGTTACTACCGTTCCATTCAAACACACGCACTTGTCCGTATTGATTTTGGGTACTATAATAACCTTCGGCTCCAATTGCTACTGTATTGGCGTCCGGCATACTTACCGAGCCTCCCGAATAATCTCCCGGACCTTCTCCGTCTATATCCAGCCCTTTTTGTATCCAATTACTTCCGTTCCATTCATAAATTCGTACATGTCCTGCGTTATCATTTGCGGGTGCTCCAATGGCTATGGTATTGGCATCCGGCATACTTATACTGCTTCCCGAAAAATTATTTTCTGCTTCGCCTGCAATAGTTTGTCCTTTTTGTACCCAGTTGTTTCCGTCCCATTCAAAAATTCGAACATAACCCGAATCTACTCCGTTTGCATCTCCAGTCGGAGCTCCTATGGCAACGGTATTCGTATCAGGCATACTAACAATCCAGGACCTATCTTCACTTGCTTCCCCTTCAATTTCCTGCCCTTTTTGTATCCAATTGTTACCGTCCCATTGATATATTCGTACTAACCCTTTTATATTATTATCTCCTACCATTCCTATTACAAGGGTATTTGTATCGGGCATACTCACGCTTTTTCCTAATGAAAATCCGGCTTCTCCATCTATATCCTGTCCTTTTTGTATCCAATTACTACCGTCCCATTCAAAAACCCGAACATGACCGGAATATGCTCCGTTTCCATCATTAAAAGGTGCACCAATGGCAATAGTTTTGTTATCCGGCATGCTAATGGATTCGCCTGAATAATCTCCCTCTGCTTCTCCATCTATATCCAGCCCTTTTTGAATCCAATTACCACTATTTAACTCGTAAATTCGAACGTGACCGGCATCCGCACCGTTACCATCGTTATTTGGTGTTCCAATGGCGACGGTTTGTGTGTCCGGCATACAAACAGAAAGACCGGAAAAATCATTAGCAGCCTCTCCGTCTATGTTATTACCTACTTGATTCCAAGTTTGTGATTGTAAGGCATGAAAGAGTAATAGGAAATTTAAAAACAATAGTATTTTAAGAATTTCTTTTTTTGTGTATCGTGTTATTTTCATTTTTATTGGGTATTTAATCAATTAATAATTTGTGGATTACTTTTTTGTTATTTAACCGAATGGAAAGAAAATAAATGCCTTTATTTAGGTTTGACACATCATACCTCTCTTTTGAATGGCATTTTACAATAGTTTTCCCAAGCGAATTGTAAATAATTACTTCTTGAATTGTCATATTTGTTTCTATTTGAAAAAAATCTTGTGTAGGATTTGGAAAAACAGATAGATTTTCTGCATTATAATCATCAATACCCAAGCTACAATCTTCGCTAAAATACTGTTGCGGGTCAATGTTTGTCCAATTGGCAGTACTCCAAGCAGCATCGTCTACCTGAATACAGGTTAGATTTGGATTATTGGTAGCATAAAAATTATAATTAATGGCTTGGTTATTTCCGTTTTTTACATTTAATTGGGTGAGTAGGTTATCCTTACAATCCAGTAATGCTAAAAAAATATTGCCAGAAACATCAAGACTTGTTATATTATTTTGATAACAGAAAAAATAATATAGCGAAAGGTTTGAGGAGACATCAATACTTTCAAGATTATTTTGAGAACAATTTAGGTAAAATAAATTTGGAACAGTAGAAATATTCAAATTCGTTAGATCATTCTCTTCACAATATATTGAATTTAATATAGGGCAATTTGAAACATTTAAATTTGTTAAATTATTACCACCACAGGATAGGGTTTCTAATGCCGTTTTGTTTGACACATCAAGACTTGTCAAATTATTCTGACCACATCCCATATATACCAGTGCAGTATTGTTTGTAACATCAAGGCTTGATAAATTGTTTTGATCACAAAATAAATTTGTTAAATTAGGATTACCGGAAACATCTAAATTCGTCAAATTATTTGCACTACAAGCTAACCATTCTAAAGCTGTATTATTAGAAATATTTAGTGATGATAAGTTGTTGAAACGGCAATCTAAAGTTACTAATATAATATTGTCAGACAAATCCAGAACAGTTAAATTATTACTATAACAATGTAAAGTCTCCAATGCCGTAAAATCTTCAATACCTGTTAAATCATTAATGTTTTTTGAAGATACATCTAAAACAGTAATGGTATTTATGTCTTCGGTAAGCACATAATCGTCCAATACATCGTCATAGCCCATATCAATTAAAGCTTGTTCAAAATTATCATCGGGGACGTAGGTGGTTTGAGCATTTGCTTTCAATTCTATCACCAAAAAAGCTACGAGATAAAAAAAATATTTAATTGTTTTCATTCTATTATATTTTTATGTGTTTTAAATTATTGTCTTGTAGGATCAAAAGGAAAATTATCTTGGGAATCGGGAGTGCCGTCCAAATCGGAATCCTGGACACCATTATCATTAACCAGAAGTTGAAAATTTAAGGGTAAGAAAACAGACATTATCAAATCATCGTACTCGGCGGATTGCCCAACCGAAACAGCCGATGCGGTAAAAACAGAGTTTAATCCATCAACAGCATGTAAATTTGCCCATATCAGTGCGGTATAATTATCAAAATTTATAAAACGTGCGCTAAAAATTGTTGTTATTCCGATTTCGCTTGTTGTTCTTGTTTCTGTGCATAACACGTCCGGACTGTCATTGAATTGATAGTATGAAAGCAACTGGTTAATCTCAAAATCAATAACATCTGTAATTGTAGTATTTCCCGGAAAGGTTGAAGTTGGAACGTATCGCCAAACCACCTGACTGTCGTTTCTTATTACGTTAACTCCAATGGTTGCGGTCTGCACATCATACACTTCATAACCTGTAAAACCTTGCGGCAAGGGAAACCCAAGATACGGATACTGACTGTGAATAAATTGTCCCTCCGTGTTTTCAAGTAACGGTATCTCTGTTAACGGCATTTGTAAGCCGTTTGCTCCGTCCCAATATACTGCTTTGACACCGGATACGTTATTGCATAATTGCGAAGTGTAATTGGATAGTGCATCCTCCTCTGAGTTGTCTTTATCTTTTTTACTACAAGCAATAAGAGTAAACAGAAAAAATAAATTTAGAAAAATTCGCTTTGTTGTTTTCATAATAAAATTTTTGATATTTAGTTTACCAAACATCGTAAGCGTTTAAAAATGTCATCAAAATATTATTAAAAAACATACAGGAATCGCACTAAAAAAGAAGTGAGTGTATTTGTAAAAATGATTAAAACAAAGAATAAAACGTAAGCATTATAACAGATCAATAAACTACAAAAGCGCATTTCTTAAAACCGTTACCGGATGCAAGGCTTTACGTTGCGTTCCGTCTTTTATTTGGTGGCGGCAACTGGTGCCGTTGGCGACAATAATAGTTTCTTCGGGAGTTTTTCTAATTGCCGGAAAGAGTTTTAGCTCACCTATTTGCATACTTACCTTATAGTGCTCTTTTTCTAAACCAAAACTGCCTGCCATACCGCAACAACCCGAAACAATAAGCGTTGGAGTATAATTTTCGGGTAAATTAAGTATGTCGAAAGTAATTTTTTGGTTGCTCAATGCTTTTTGATGGCAATGTGTATGAATTTTAACAATGGCTTTATCGGAAGTAAATTGAGAAGCGGTAATCGCTCCTTTTTCTATTTCGGAAGCGAGAAATTCTTCGATTAAAAAAGTATGTTTGGCTATTTTTTCGGCTACTTTTTTATTGGATGCCAAATGTAAATAATCGTCTCTAAATCCTAAAACGGCTGAAGGTTCCAAGCCTACAAGTACGTTTTTGGCATTAAGTTTATCCTTAAGAAAGGTAATATTGGTATCTATTTCTTTTTTTGCTTCTTTTAAAAATCCTTTAGACAGCAAGGCTCTGGCACTGTCTAAATGCGAAATCATTTTCACTTCATAACCCAATTTTGTAAGCAAAAACAAAGCGTCATTGGCTACACCAACATCGTAATACTTACTAAATTCGTCTATCAATAAAAAGATTTGAACTTCTTTATCGGGTTTTTTATTCAGCTTGGTTGGATTGAATAATTTTTCGGAAGAAAATAATGGTAAACTTCTCTCTTGTGCAATACCGGTTATTTTTTTTAATACGGAAGAAGTAATTTTATTTTTTAAAACGAAATTAGAAATTCCTTTTAATTCATAAGCCTTTTTATTTATCGCACTACTTTTGGCAATTAGTTTTGTAGCAAAAGGCACTTTATTTACTTGGTGATATTGGTATAAAAATTCGGATTTTACTCGTGCAATATCCACGTTACTGGGACACTCGGTAGCACAGGCTTTACAGCTTAAGCACAGGTCTAAAACTTTTTTTATTTCATCGGAATTAAATTTGTTGCGTTGTGCATTATTGGTCAATACTTCCCGCAAAACATTAGCTCTGGCACGAGTACTGTCTTTTTCGTTTTTAGTGGCTTGGTAGCTGGGACACATCACACTTCCCAACGAAGCCGGCTTCCGGCAATCGCCGCTTCCGTTGCATTTTTCTACCAATCTTAGCACGCCTTGCGAATCGCTAAAATCGGTTAGGGTTTTAATCTCAGGCACGGGTTTACCTGCTTTGTACCGAAGCGATGCATCCATTTTAAAAGGCTGAATGATTTTACCTTTATTGAAAACAAAATCGGAATCGAAAACGGTTTTAATTTCCTTTAAAGTTTGATAATTTTTTTCACCAATTAAAAAAGGTAAAAACTCCGAACGTACAATTCCGTCGCCGTGTTCTCCCGAAAAAGAACCTTTGTATTTTTTTACCAAGTGTGCAACTTGAGTAGTAATTTCTCTAAAATGTGCAACCTCTTCTTGTTTTTTTAAGTTTAAAATGGGGCGCAAATGCAGCTCACCCGCTCCGGCGTGTGCATAATAAACCGCTTGCTGGTTAAACCGTTGCATTAAAGCGGTAAATTCTTCAATATACTTGGGTAAATCGGGTAAGGCTACGGCTGTGTCTTCAATACAGGCAACTGCTTTTTTGTCGCCTACCATATTTCCCAGAAGTCCTAATCCGGCTTTGCGAAGTGCTAAAGCTTGGTAAATTTGTTTTCCTTTTAAAACCGGATAAGCATAACTCCTTCCCGATTGTTGAAGCGTTTTTAATAATTTTTGTGTTTTTTGTTGCAAACCTTTTTCTGTTTCGTCGCGGACCTCAAGCAATAATAAGGCCTTGGGATTTCCTTCAATAAAAAAACGATATTCGTTGAATTTTTTGTTGTTTTTCGTACAGTTTAATATTACATCGTCCATCATTTCGCACGTAAACAAGTCGTGCTGCATAACCAAATTTACATCGTTCAAGCAATTTTTGATTGAAGCATATTGCGCCACAACCATGACATTGTGCTTGGGAGGCAGCGCATCCAATTGTAAGGTGATTTCTGTAGTAAAAACGAGTGTTCCTTCACTTCCGCAAAGCAGTTTGGCAAGGTTTACGGTATTTTCTGTTCCGCCAAATTGTTTAAAATTCAACAAAGTATCTACCGCATAACCGGTATTACGACGGTGAATTTCGAGTTTGGGAAAATGTTTTAGTATTTCGTTTTGATTTTCTTTGGATGATAAAAGCGCATCTATTTTTTTGTATATGTTACCTTCAAGGGTGTTTAATTTTGTTTTTTCGGCAAATTCTTTTTCGGTAAGTTCCGAAAAAATTACTTCTTCGCCGTTAGAAAGAAATCCTTTTAAACAAATTATTTTATCACGCGTAACACCGTATTGGATAGAAGTTGTACCGCTGGAATTGTTTCCTACCATACCACCTATCATACAGCGGTTGGAGGTAGAAGTATTGGGACCAAAAAACAACCCGTAAGGTTTTAAAAAATTATTGAGTTCGTCTCTAATTACTCCGGGTTGCACGGTTACCGTTTTCCTTTTTTTATCAACCGAAATTATTTTTGTAAAATGTTTTGAAACATCCACCACAATACCATCACCAACGCATTGTCCGGCGAGGGACGTTCCGGCGGCTCTGGGTATTAAGGAAAGGTTGTTTTTTAAAGCAAAGTCGATAAGTTGTTTTATTCCAACTTCGTTTTCGGGAAACGCGACTGCTTGAGGTATCATGCGATACACCGAAGCATCGGTAGCATACATTTTTTTGTACAAGTCGTTAAAATAAAACTCGCCTGTAAAGTTTTTTGAAAATGTCTTAAAATTTTCCTTCATAACTGTCAAATATAAATAATATAAGTCACTATTAATCGTTATGTTTATTGTATATAAAATTATTTATATGAAAAAATTAGTTTCACTTTCTGCTTTGCTCTTTTTTACTTTTATGCAAGTTCAAGGACAACGCATAGCAGACAATGCAATTGGCTTGCGTATAGGAGATAACGACGGTTTTGGAACCGAAATAAATTTTCAAAGAATAATAAGCGATAATAACCGATTGGAATTTGGTTTGGGCTGGAACAGCAACAAGGACGTTTCGGCATATAAGCTCACCGGATTATATCAATGGGTATGGAAATTGGACGGAAATATTAATTGGTATGCCGGAGCCGGAGGTGGTTTGGGACAAATTACGTTCAAAGATTCATTCCCGGGAAATTCCGGTAGTGAAACTTTTCTTTTTGTAGCCGGTGACATAGGCGTTGAATATAATTTTGATTTTCCGCTCTTGCTCTCTTTGGATTTTAGACCGGAACTCGGTTTTGGGAATTATAGAGATGACGTAGGTTTTGATATTGCTCTGGGAATACGATACCAATTTTAATTAATTACTTTTAACCGAAATATTTTCAATCGCTTTTGTATATAGTGCTTCGTATTGAGGCACTATTTTTTTTGTATCGAAACGAGAAGCTACTTCTTTTGCATTTTTCTTAAACAAGTCCAATTTTTCTTTATCTTTAAGAATTGAAATAGCATTTTTTGCCATTTCTTCTACATTACCCACATCGCTTAAATAACCGCTGTAACCTTGTATGTTTACTTCGGGTAAACCGCCGGTATTACTTGAAATAACCGGCGCGCCACATACCATAGCTTCGAGTGCAGCCAATCCGAAACTTTCTTTTTCGGAAGGCAATAAAAACAAATCGCTAAAACACAATATTTTGTCTATCTCGCTACTGTTTCCTACAAAAAAGACTTTTCCTTCAATTTCTAATTCTTTGCATAATTTTTCTGCCGGTAATTTATCGGGTCCCTCTCCCACTACAATTAATTTTGAAGGAATTTCTTTTTGAATTCGATAAAAAATTTCTATTACATCTTTAATTCGTTTGACAGGGCGCAAATTACTTATATGCGTAATAATTTTTTCGTCGTTGTCTGCCATAAGTTCCCGCTGACAGGGAGTAAACGGATTAGCAGACTTAGACATATCAATAAAATTAGGAACTACATAAATTTCATTTTCAATATCAAATAACCGTTGGGTGTCTTCTTTTAAACTTTGTGAAACCGAGGTTACGATATCACTTTTATTAATACTAAAGGTAACTGCAGGTTTATAAAACTGATGACTCCCTACCAGGGTAATATCGGTTCCGTGAAGTGTTGTAACCATAGGAATAAAAATACCTTCTTCGGCTAATATTTTTTTTGCCATATAACCGGCATAAGCATGAGGTATGGCATAATGCACATGTAGTAATTCTATATCGTATTTTTTAATCATATTTACCAACTTGCTTGATAGTGCTAACTCGTAAGGCTGATAATGAAATAACGGGTATGAGGGAACTTCTACTTCGTGGTAATGCACATGCTTATGTAGCAGCTCCAGTCTAACCGGCTGTTTGTACGTTATAAAATGTACTTCATGTCCTTTTTCGGATAGTGCAATACCTAATTCGGTGGCAACTACACCACTTCCTCCAAAGGTGGGATAACAAACAATGGCTATTTTCATTGAGGAGATTATTGGGTTTATCGTTCTACTTTATACTTCATTAATTTTTCATATTCAAACCTATCGATAGCATCATAAATGGCTTGTTGTATGTTACTTCTTAAATTGCTTTTAATAATTTTTCTGTTTGTTGAGGTAGGATATGTTCTATTCGATAAAAAGACATACACCACTTCTTTTTCGGGGTCTGCCCATGTAAATGTTCCGGTAAATCCACTATGCCCGAAACTTAACATAGAAACACATCCACAAGTAGGACCTATATCTCCCAGCTGTGGTTTGTCGAAACCTACGCCTCTCCTTACATCTTTATCGCAAAAATAACAAGTGTTAAATGCATCCAGCGTTTCGGGTTTAAAATAGCGTACTCCTCCGTAAAATCCTTTTTGAAGATACATTTGCATAATTTTTGCCACGTCGTTTGCATTGCTGAAAAGTCCGGCGTGTCCGCTTACTCCTCCCAACATAGCAGCACCTTGATCGTGAACGTATCCTCGTACGGTTTGTTGCCTAAAGTAGTCGTCGTCTTCGGTGGGTGGAATTTGATTTATCGAAAAACGTTTCAGCGGTAAAAAACCCGTATAATTGGCTCCAAGACTTCTGTAAAAACTTCGTTGCACAACTTCCTCAAGTGGAGTACCGTAAAATTCGTCGATGTATTTTTTTAATAAGTAATAAGGTAAATCGCTGTATTTATATCCAACCCGTTCGCGCAACTCGCTTTCTTTTATTAATTTATAAATGCTGTCTTTATAATCGGTTCGCATGTATAAATCTTTAGCCACTTTATATTTAAATTCTTTGGAGTATTTCTTGGCGTAATATTTTTTTAAAGGTTGCTTGGTTACGCTATCTACCGTATGAATATAATACGGAATCCAGGCTTTTAAACGCGCATAATGCGAAAGCATTTTTTTAAGGGTTATCTTAGACTTATTACTATTTTTAAACTCGGGAAGCAACTCTCCTACAGTGGTATTCATCGTAATTATACCTCTATCATAAAGTTGCATAATAATGGGTAAGGTAGCCAATATTTTGGTTAGTGAAGCCAAGTCATAGATGGTGTTATCTTTTACACTTGTCTTACGTTTAGGAGTAAAATACCCGAAGTTTTTTTGATAAATCACCTTTCCCTTACGGGCAACAAGAATTTGCGCACCGGGCATCATTTTTCCCCAAAGTCCGACATTTGCGAGAGAATCTATTGATTTTAAGCCTTCAGAACTTACTCCCACACTTTCGGGAGTACCGTATTGAAGCCTTTTTAACGATTGTGTTTCAAGAGATGTTCCTACCGGAAAAGCTTTGCCAATCGAAACCGGCAATACTCCTTTAGCCGGTCTGGCTCCAAAAATAATTTGAGCGGAAATACTCTGGCTTATTTTACTATTTTGGTACGACACCATAATAGCTTCAATAGAAGAAATATCTTTTATATCGAGTAAAGCGTAGGGTTTTGCAAATACATCCAGAATAACTTTGTTTTGTTGGGCTATATGCGAAATCCAATCCAATTCTTTTTCGGTAAACCGGTAGCTTTCCCAAGGTGAATCATTTGGTTTATGAAAGCCTAAAATTACATAATCGTATTTTTCTAATTTTTTTAAATAATCGGTGATGTTTTTCCCTTTTATCCAACTTACCTGTGTGTATTTCCGAAGGGTTTTTAAAAATTCTTTTCCGTTGGAATTTCCAAAATTAACATACGCAATTTTTGTGTCTTTTAAATTTTTGATAGGAAGAATACCTTCTTTGTTTTGTATAAGAGTTACCGCATTAGCGATAACTTCTTCATACAAAGCATCGTCGAAGGGTGTGTTTAGGTCTTTGATTATATTTTTTGAGGAAACAGGTTTGTAGTTATTTAATCCTACTTTGTATTTTGCCTGTAAAATTTTCTTTACCGAATGTGCCAATCGTTTTTCGGAAATTACACCTTCACGGTAAGCATTTACAAGAAGTTTATGCGCCTTTGGTACATTTTCGGGTATTAACAACATATCGTTTCCTGCAAGAAAAGCTACTAAGTCTATCTCACCGGGTTCTTTAAAGTTTGAAGCTCCTTTCATACTTAATGCATCGGTAAATATCAATCCGTTAAAACCCAATTTTTGTTTCAACAAACCGGTAACAATCTTTTTTGAAACCGAAGAAGGTAATCCTTCTTCCTCTTCAAGCGAAGGAACATTAAGATGTGCTACCATTACACTGCTTAACCCTTGAGAAATAAGCTGCTTGTATGGGTATAATTCGACACTGTCTAATCGTTTTCCGGAAAAAGAAACGGTAGGTAATGTTTTGTGAGAATCTGTACTGGTATCTCCGTGTCCGGGAAAGTGTTTGGCATTTCCGAGAATTCCGGCACGTTGCATTCCGGTAAGGAAAGCCAGCGATTTACGGGTTATATTTTCTTTGTCTTCGCCAAAGGATCGGCTTCCTATGATCGGATTTTTAGGATTGGTGTTAATATCAACTACAGGAGCAAAATTAATTGCCATTCCCATTCTTTTAACTTGCTCGCCTATTCTAAAACCCACTTTTTCAATAATACTGTCTTCTTTGATAGCTCCAAGTGTCATATTATAAGGAAACGCATATGTAGAATCTAATCGCATTGCCAAACCCCACTCGGCATCCATTGCCATAATTAAAGGCACACGACTAAGAGATTGGAACTCATTATTAAGTTTTACTTGCTGTTTGGGTCCTCCTTTTGAAAAAATAATGCCTCCGATGTAATATTTTTTAATCAAGGATTTTATTTTATCGACTTTTTCTTTCGGATCGCTGGAGTAAATATCGACCATAAACAACTGCCCGACTTTTTCTTGCAATGAAAGCGTTCCGTACACACTATCTACCCATTTTTTCTGAGCTTGGTAGTCTTTAACAAGCAGTGGATTAATTTGCTGTGCGGAAACGGTAAAACACAATAGTAGAAAAAATGCGGGAGCTATTATTTTTTTCATATCACGTACATCTAGGATATAAATCTGCTATGCCAACTGTCTTTAGCCGGTACTTCCCAACTTGTGAGATATTCGGCTTTTGTTGTAACCAAATTGTTAAACACTATCGTATCTTTAGATATCGAGCGTGCTTTTGCCATTTTCTTAAAATCCGGCAATGATTTATGTGCTATAAACTCACCGTTATAAAAAGTAACATTCATTTTGTCGAGTAAATCAACTCCTAATTCTTTCTCTAACGATTGAATAAATTTCACCGAAGCATCAATACTGCATCCGGAAGCCGAAGCGTTTTGTTGATTGAGACCAATGATGATAAACCGGTTGTATTTTATTTCAAATCCGGCTTCCAAATCTTGCCCGTGCGCCGTCCAATTTTCAAGAAAAACAGCAGTTTTTTCTTTAATGAAACGCACTTCATTATCGGATAATTTTCTGTTGGCTTGATATATCCAAATACGAGATTCATCCGGTAAGTACTCAAACTTTCTTAACATACAGTTATTTTGTTTCCGCTATTTAATTAAAAACTTGGGTCAAAAAATATATCTAATTATTGCTATATCCCATTTTTACCAATGTGCTTAATTTTTCTTTAAACAAGTCACGACTCCATTGACCGGATATTTCGGAAATGTCTTTTGCCAGCGCGTCTTTTACGTCTAAGGTTTTCTTTCCTACCTCTCCGGTAAAAAAAGCGGCTATTTCTTCATTTTGTTTTTGTGTTAATCCGGCAACATCGGTAAGCATTTGCTTTGCGGCATCGGTTTTATAAAATTCGGTTAAGGCTATAATATCATCTTTTGTGAAATGATTTCTGTAGGCAAAGGTTAAAAAGTTTAAAATATCGTTTATGCTTTTTTGTTTTCCGTCATTGTGCAATTTTGTCCAAACTTTTTCGGGTACATTGGCATTTTTAAACTGTTTTTTCAACACATCAAACATATTATCATAGGCAAGGCTGTATTGCTCTGGTGTACCGTTTATTTTTAGGTATTCGACAATAGTTTTACTAAAATCGTCTGTTTGTGCGTTTCCGGTAAAACAAAATGTTAAAAAGAACGTTAAAAAAAGGAATGTTTTTTTCATTTCAATAATTTAAAATTAAGTTTGTAGAACAACAAAGATACTATAATGCGAATTAACAATACAATATTTTTATTCTTCATTTTATTTGGTTTTGTTTTTACTTCTTGCAAAAAAGATACCGAAAGTGTAATTGATGATAGTAAAGCCGAAAATTTAAAAGCACTGGGCATTTCTGCCGAAGATTTATTATCAAGCGATATTTATAAAAGTATGACTGTTGAGTTGGTATATACACAATCATACAAACCGCTTGAGGAGAGTATCGATGCATTTAAAAATTTTTTAAACGAACGTGTTAATAAACCTGACGGTATAACGTATATAGAGAGAACCATACAAGACCCTTCCGGGCTTCCCTTTACGCTTGATGAAATAAAAACGATTGAAGATCAAAACCGGACAGAGTTTACCGTTGGTGATAATATTGCTGTCTATATTTTCTTCTCTAACGGAAATAGCAGTTCCGACACAAACACATTAAAAACTTTGGGAGCTGCCTACAGAAATACTTCAATAGTAATTTACCAAAAGACACTTGTCGAAGTTAGTGCGTCACAGGGCATCCTTCTTTCTACCTTAGAAGCAACCACACTAAATCACGAATTTGCTCATATTTTTGGACTGGTAAATATTCAGGATGATGATACTCATCAATATCATGAAGATATATCCCATAACAAGCACTGTAAAGTTGAAGGCTGTTTAATGTATTATGAAAGCAACAGCAGAAGTGCTCAAATGTTAAAAGGGAAAAGCGTACTCCCGCAGTTAGACCCGTTATGTATTGAAGATTTACAAGCAAAAGGAGGAAAATAATTTTTAAAGAAAAAAAATCGCCTATAATAATTCACAATTAAACGACCTTACAATGAAAAAAAAATTAACTTCCATCGCCTATTTACTATTTTTATTTTTAGTAACAACCTCTTGGGCACAATTAAAACAAACCGCTCAAGTAGAAGGTATTACCGAGTATCAACTACCCAACGGACTTAAAGTGTTACTTTTTCCGGACAATTCGGCTCAAACCATTACCGTAAACATAACGTATTTAGTAGGTTCTAGACACGAAGGATATGGTGAAAAAGGAATGGCTCACTTATTAGAACACATGGTTTTTAAAGGCACACCCAAGCACAAAGACATTCCGAAAGAACTCACCTCACGAGGAGCAAGACCAAACGGAACCACTTACTACGATCGTACCAATTATTTTGAAACATTTAACGCTACAAGCGAAAATCTTGAATGGGCTTTAGACTTAGAAGCCGACAGAATGTTAAATTCCTTTATAGCAAAAGAAGATTTGGAAAGTGAATTTAGCGTTGTGAGAAATGAATTTGAAAGCGGTGAAAACAATCCAACCAGAGTACTTATGCAAAAAGTAACTGATGCCGCTTACTTATGGCATAACTACGGGAACTCCACAATAGGAAATCGGTCTGACATTGAGCGTGTTCCTATTGAAAATTTAAAAGCTTTTTACCATAAATTTTACCGTCCCGATAATGCCGTTTTAATGGTAACCGGAAAATTTGATAAAGAGGAAGTACTAAAATTAATTGAAGAAAAGTTCGGAAATCTCAAAAATCCGGAAACGCCTCTTCCTCAGTCCTACACAGAAGAGCCACCTCAAGACGGAGAAAAAAGGGTAACCGTAAACCGAACCGGAGACTTACAAATTGTTTCGGCTTTGTACCATATTCCTGCCGGTTCGCACATAGATTATGCCGCAATGATTCTCGTAAAAGAAGTACTTACCGACACACCATCAGGAAGATTGTACAAAGAATTGGTAGATACCCAAAAGGCTTCTTCGCTTTGGGCATTTGCTCCTTTTACCAAAGAACCGGGATTTATGTATATAAACATTGATGTTCCGAGTGATAAAAATGCAGACGAAGTAGAAACCTTATTAAAAAATACTCTGGACAACATCAAACCCATTACACAAGAAGAATTGGATAGAGCAAAAGCAAACATCTTAAAACAAATAGACCAGATGAGTCGCAACTCCGCTTTTTTGGGTACCTATATGAGTGAGTTTATTGGTGCGGGAGACTGGCGATTAGCCTTTATTTACAGAGATAGAATCGAAAATATAACTCTTGAACAAGTAAATGAGGCAGCAAAAAAATATTTAATTAAGACAAACCGAACGATAGGACGCTTTATTCCCACTGAAGAACCACAACGAGTAAAAATAGACCACACCGAAAATCTTGAAGAATTAGTTAGTAACTACAAAGGCAAAGAAGGATTTGACATCGGTGAAACCTTTGATGTAAGCTACGACAATATTACAAAAAGATTAGATCAAGGTAAACTTAAAAATGGCGTTGAATACGGATTGATTGAAAAAACCAATAGAGGAGAAACCGTTACCATTAGCTTTAATCTTAGAAACGGCGACGTAAAGTCGCTTACCGGAAAAGGTCTTATTCCTTCACTTACAGCATCTATGCTTAATAAAGGAACAAAATCTAAAACCAGGCAACAAATTGAAGACGAATTAAGTAAATTAAAATCTTCTATCTTCTTTTACGCCAGAGGCGGAAACATATATGTAACGGTAAATTCTACCCGTGAAAATATAATGCCTACGCTTCAACTAATGGCAGAAATGATAAAACAACCCGAATTTGACGAAGCCGAATTGGAAAAACTCAAAACCCAGCGATTGGCTAGAATAGAGCAAAATAAAACCAACCCGCAGTTTTTAGCATCAAAACGGCTTAGAATTATTAATAATCACTATCCCAAAGGACACCCTTTATACAATATGACAATTGATGAGGAAGTTGATGCGATAAAAAATGTGACTGTTAAAGATATTTCAAAATTCTATAACGAATTTTATGGCTTAGGACGAAGTACATTAATTGGAATTGGTACTTTTAATAAAGATGAAGTTAAACAATTTATTGAAAAAGAATTTTCTAATTTTAAAAGCAAACATCCATACAAAGAAATAAAAGATCCTTATACTCCCAACAAACCGGTAAATGAGGATATTATAACTCCGGATAAGAAAAATGCGACTACTTTCGCAACATTAGCCGTTAAAATGTGTGATACCGATCCTGATTATCCGGCTATACGAATTGCTTCTTCTATTTTAGGTGGCGGTTTTTTAAATTCCAGATTGGCGGACAGGTTACGCCAAAAAGATGGTGTTAGTTACGGCGTAGGTGCTAATTTTAGCGCAGATGGAGATAAAGAAGATAAAAACTCTTCTTTCTTTGTGTATGCCATTTATGCGCCTTCAAATTATGATAAAGTACAATTAGGACTTAAAGAGGAAATAGATCGTTTAATTAAAGACGGAATTACCCAAGAAGAATTGGATAATGCCATAAACGGTTGGGTACAGGGACAAGCTGTTTCGAGAGCAAAAGACGGAGAACTATCCACTTTAATCAACAATAATTTATATTATCACCGAACTATGGATTTTCAGAAAAAGTTAGAAGAAGATATCAAAAAACTTACGGTAGATGATGTTAATAAAGCAATTAAAAAATATTTAAAACCTTTTAAAGAGTGGACGGTTGTTAATGCAGGAGATTTTAAAAAAGAATAAATAGAAGGCAATTCTAAAATCGGAAAAGAATAAAACTATTTCGTATTATCTTTCAAATTCTTTCAATGTTTTTATAATAATAGAAACACAGTCCACCAATTGCTCTTGAGTCATCACCAGTGGTGGAGCAAAACGAATTATGTTACCGTGTGTGGGTTTGGCTAACAATCCATTGTCTCGAAGTCGCAAGCAAATATTCCAAGCTGTTTCGCTTTCTTCTTCTTCATTAATCACTATGGCATTAAGCAATCCTTTTCCCCGCACCAAACGAACAATGTTTGATGTATTGATGTATTCATTCATCCTATTTCTAAATAGTTGTCCTAATTTTTCGGCATTTTCGGCAAGATTTTCTTCTTTCACAACGGTTAAAGCTGCTATTGCAACGGCAGCAGCTACAGGATTGCCGCCAAAGGTAGACCCGTGAGATCCCGGAGTTATAACATTCATTATATCGTTATTTGCCAAAACAGCCGAAATAGGATAAGCACCACCACTCATAGCTTTACCGAGAATTAAAATATCCGGTACTACATCTTCGTGTTGAACGGCGAGTAGTTTTCCGGTACGGGCAATTCCGGTTTGTACTTCATCTGCAATAAAAAGTACATTGTATTTTTCGCAAAGCGTTTTGGCTTGTTTTAAATAGCCTTCAGAAGGTACATACACTCCGGCTTCTCCTTGTATGGGCTCAACTAAAAATCCGGCTACGTTTGGATTGGTTTTTAGAGTTGTTTCTAATTCTTGTAAATTATCGTATTCAATTTTAATAAAACCGTTTGTATAAGGTCCAAAATGCGCTCGTGCCACGGGATCGTTTGAAAAGGAAATGATAGTGGTTGTGCGCCCATGAAAATTATTTTTACAAACAATAATTTCTGCTTTATTTTCGGTTATTCCTTTTTTTTCATAAGCCCAACGGCGACAAATTTTTAGTGCGGTTTCTACCGCCTCGGCTCCGGTATTCATTGGGAGTAATTTATCGAAACCAAGATACTCACAAGCAAATTTTTCGTATTTACCCAACATATCATTATAAAAAGCCCGAGAAGTTAATGCCAAACGTTTGGATTGTTCTACCAAGGCATTTACAATTTTAGGATGACAATGTCCCTGATTTACAGCCGAATAAGCTGAAAGAAAATCGTAATATCGCTTTCCTTCTACATCCCAAACATATACACCTTCACCTTTAGATAATACTACAGGTAGCGGGTGATAGTTGTGGGCTCCGTATTTATTTTCTAAATCGATAGCTTGTTGTGATTGTGTTTTATTTAATGTATTCATTGTTGTTTTTGTTTTTAATCTTTCACCAAAATAACTTCTGTAGGTATTGAGTCAAATATATAAATTTGCTTGAAACAAGTTAGCCGTTTAAAATAATTTATAAATCTTCGGCATTGGCAATCATTTCGGCGATATCCAATACTTTAATTTCATCTTGTTTTTCTTTAAATTTTACTCCGTCTGTTAACATGGTATTACAAAACGGGCAACCGGCTGCAATGGCTTCCGGTTTTGTTTCCAGCGCTTCTTCGGTGCGTTCTACAAAAATTTCTTTATCTCCCGATTCGGCTTCTTTAAACATTTGTGCTCCACCTGCTCCACAGCATAATCCTTTTGTTTTACAACGTTTCATCTCAATAAGTTCTACTTCCAATTTTTTGAGCAAATCTCTTGGTGCTTCGTATTCGCCATTGGCTCTTCCCAGATAACAAGGGTCATGATAGGTAATTCGTTTTCCTTTAAACTTCCCTCCTTCTACTTTAAGTCGTCCTTCTTCTAATAGTGTTTTTAAGAATTGAGTATGATGAAGTACTTGGTAGTTTCCTCCTAAATCGGGGTATTCATTTTTTAAGGTGTTAAAACAATGCGGGCAAGCAGTAACTATTTTTTTTATTTCATAGCCATTTAACACTTGAATATTCATCATTGCTTGCATTTGAAATAAAAACTCATTTCCGGCTCGTTTTGCAGGGTCGCCTGTACAGCTTTCCTCTGTTCCGAGAACGGCAAATTCTACTCCGGCATTGTTAAGTAGTTTTACAAATGCTTTTGTTATTTTTTTTGCTCTATCGTCAAAACTTCCGGCGCAACCTACCCAGAACAATACTTCGGGTTGTTTGCCTTGCGCCATATATTCTGCCATAGTTGGTACTTTTATAGTCTCACTCATAGCTTAGTCTTTAAAAACTTCGATGGTTACTTCTTTTTCTACTAAATCTGTAAATTTTCCTTTATATCGGGTGGCTTTTACAATATGATTGTCTATCCAATGGTAATTTCCGCCTCGCGGTTTTCCCATTAACAAAGAGTGGTATTTAAAACCGTGTTTATCTAACCAGCGTTGTGTATATTCTCGATGTGCTTCGGTACGAGATGTAAAGAAGCAAATTATGTGTCCTTCATCATACCATTTATTAACGGTTTTGAGAGCATCGGGATATACCTTTGCTGTAAGCATACGTTCCGGTTCTTCATTAGGGATATCATCGCAGATGGTTCCGTCTATATCTATAAGGTAATTTTTTATTCCTTTGGGTAGAACGGGACTTATTTTTTCGCCTTTTTCTACTTTTTCTTTTAACATTTTCTCCACTTCTTCTTTCTTCATAATTTTACTGTTTTAATTTTGAAAACTCTTTTTTGCTTATTCTTATATAGAGAGCCATTTTATGTAATCCCGGCTTTCGATATTTGGGATGTAATGCTTCTTGTTTGGTTCTATAATAAGCTTCTTCTCTAAAATGGTTTTTTTGTCTTTCTGTACAAAAATCGCAAAAGACTTTTTTAATTTTTATTGAATCTATTGTCAACTTTTTGCTTACATACAATCTTGAATATACTTTTATTTGAAGCGAATCCTTTCTATAGGAATGTTGCGCAATAGCATCTATATTGAATAACAAAAATAGTAGTATTAAAGCGTTAGTCTTCATTTTTCCAGTTTAATCTATCCATTTGGTTATAAGGCCAAGGTGCTCCGTTATTTTCAATATTGGTCATTGCTATATTGAGTTCTTGCGGGGCTGCAGACTGTTCCATAACCAAAAATTGTCGCATATCCATAATAATTGATAAAGGGTCGATACTAACGGGACAAGCTTCTACACAGGCGTTACAAGCAGTGCAAGCCCAAAGCTCTTCTCTGCTTATATAATCATCCAGTAATTGTTTATCATCGGGTTTAAACGTTCCGTTTTTATCTATGTTTTTTCCAATTTCTTCTAACCTATCACGGGTTGCCATCATAATTTTTCGAGGCGATAATTTTTTGCCGGTTAGGTTGGCGGGGCAGTTATCTGTACACCGACCACATTCTGTACAGGTATAGGCATTGAGTAATTGTACCCTGTTTAAATCGGTTACATCACTGGCACCAAACTTTTCGGGAGCTTCTTGTCCTTCAGGTGGAGCAGCAAACGGGTCGGCATTTGGATCCATCATTAATTGTACTTCATTGGTAACCGATTGCAAGTTTGGTAGTTTTCCTTTTGGTGTAATTTTTCCGTAGTAAACGTTCGGGAAGGCTAATAGAATGTGTAAATGTTTAGAGAAATATAAGTAGTTTAAGAAAATTAAAATTCCGAGAATATGTAGCCACCAAGCCGAACGCTCCATAATGATCAATGTACTTTCCGAAAAATTATCAAACAACGGTAATAACCAACTACTCACCGGAAAAGATCCGGCTTTGATGTAATGTTCTGCTCCTAAAAGTTGAAGTTGCTGGTCTGCTGCATTCATAATTAAGAAAAGTAACATAAGTACCATTTCAAAATACAGAATATAGTTAGCATCGTTTTTAGGCCAACCTTTCATTTCGGGTTTCCAAAAACGTCTTATTTTTATAATATTTCTGCGTATCCAAAATAAAATAACACTAACTAAAACCAAAAACGCCAAGATTTCAAATGAAGCGATAAGCACATTGTATAAACTTCCCATTCCGGCAAACACCCTATGCGTACCAAACAGACCATCGATGATGATTTCTAAAACTTCAATGTTAATAATTATAAACCCTACATAAACAATAATATGAAGCAATCCTGCAATAGGACGAACGGTCATTTTGGATTGCCCCAAGGCGATACGAATAACATTATTCATTCGCCGGCTTTTGTTATCTATTTCTCCTATTTCTTTACCTAGTCTTATGTTACGGTAAATTTTCTTACAGTTTTTAATAAAATAGCCAATACCTGCAACAAGTGCTAAAAAAAACAGAATGTTTGGTATGTATTGCATAACGTTTTGTTAGTTTTGGTTAGGTTGTTGATATGCTTTTTCTTTTTTTCCGAAAAGGGAAAAATGCACATATCGTTTGGGATGAAGTTTCATATCTTCCAAGAGTTGCTCTAGTTGTTTTGAAGCGCCTTCGAGATTATCGTATAGTTTTTCGTCTTTTAATAATTTTCCTACACTTCCTTCACCACTTTCAATTTGCAGGGCAATATTCTTAAATTTTGTAATAGTAACTTGTAAATCTTGCATCATGGGTTTAATTTTTACTTGTGCTAACGAATCGGATAGCTTTGCAAAATTTGAAGAAGTGGTTTCGAGGTTAGAAAATGTAGAAGATAGCTTGGTTTTATTTTCGGCTAACAAGGCATTCAAATTTCCGGATGTAACTTTAAATGAACGAACGGTTTGATTTAAACCCGCGATTGTTTGTTTTAAATCTTGTTGTGTTGTAGAGTCTAAAACTTTATTTAGGTTAATAAGTAAGGAGTCCAAGTTACTCATTACCTTATTAACTTTTTGCTCCATAGGTTTAAGACCGGTTGTCATAGACTCTATCATCCCTTGCTCTATTATTCCTCTAAGCGTATCGCCATCTTTAGCAATAGGTTCTTTTGCTTCTGTGGGAATAATTGAAAGGTATTTTCCGCCCAGAAACCCTCCGCTTGCCAACTTTACTACACTGTTTTTTGAAAATCGGAAGTCTTTTTCAATAGTAAATTTTACTATTAATTCTTTACCTGAGGAGGAAAAATCTATATTGGAAACTTTGCCTATTTTATAACCATTTACGTTTACCGGTGCGCTGTTTTCCAGCCCGCCCACATTACTATATGATACATAATACACTTTAGATTTTGATAACAAATCGGTTCCTTTTAAATAGTTGTACCCAAAGATGAATAATAAGATGGATACAAGTGCAAAAATTCCGGTTTTAACTTCTCTGGACAGTTTCAAATGGTTTTAATTTATTGATAGAAAACAAAAGTATAAAAAAACTATTAATGTGGATAATAAAGTTTGGAAAGGATTGTTTTTTGAAAAATTTATTTTTTTACAAAAATCCTGTACAAAATAACAAATAACAAAAAAGAAGCCCGAAAGCTTCTTAAAAACTAAGTATATGAGAAAACAAAAATATTACATTTCTTCGTTTTTTCTTTCTTCTTTTTTTAGCTTCCAACGTTCAAGTAATGAGCCGCCTATCCAATACGGTATCACAAAACCAATCAAAAACAACATTAGCCAAAACCCTATGGTTAAAATAGTTAGCACTAACAAAAATCCTAAATATTGATCAAACTCAAACATAGTTATATGTGTTTTTTTTAAGTTGCTCCAAAGATACTATGATTTTTTTATAAAAAACAAGATTTTTTTTAATTTATTAACACAAAATAAACAGGACTATTGTTGAGTATCGAACTTCTTTTAAGTAATTTTGTGGCAGCTTATCCTTTAAAATAATAGTCATGAAATACCGAATTGAAAAAGACACTATGGGCGAGGTAAAAGTGCCTGCCGACAAATTATGGGGCGCACAAACCGAACGTTCCAGACACAATTTTAAAATTGGAAAACCCGCTTCTATGCCCTTAGAAATAATTTACGGTTTTGCATATTTAAAAAAAGCGGCGGCTTTTGCCAATTGTGAATTAGGGGTTCTTACGGAAGAAAAAAGAGATCTTATAGCTACCGTTTGTGACGAAATATTACAAGGTAAGCACAACGACCAATTTCCGCTTGTTATTTGGCAAACCGGAAGCGGTACACAAAGCAATATGAATGTTAACGAAGTAATTGCAAATAGAGCCCACCAACTTGCTGGAAAAATAATAGGTGAAGGCGAAAAAACATTACAACCCAACGATGATGTGAATAAATCGCAATCGTCTAACGATACCTTTCCAACAGCAATGCATATTGCCGGTTATAAAAAAATTACGGAGGTAACCCTACCCGGTGTAGAGCAACTTTATAAAACATTAAAACAAAAGTCGGAAGATTTTAACAATGTTGTAAAAATAGGAAGAACCCACTTAATGGATGCGACACCCTTAACGCTCGGTCAAGAATTTAGTGGTTATGCTTCCCAATTAGAACACGGAATTACAGCCTTAAAAAACACCTTATCTCATTTATCTGAAATTGCTTTAGGTGGTACCGCGGTAGGAACCGGAATAAACACTCCCAAAGGCTATGCTGAAAAAGTTGCCGGTTATATTTCAAAATTTACAGATTATCCGTTTATTACGGCAAAAAACAAATTTGAAGCACTTGCAGCTCATGACGCTATTGTAGAAACACACGGAGCCTTAAAGCAACTTGCAGTTTCGCTTAATAAAATTGCAAATGATATTCGTTTGCTTGCCAGTGGTCCCAGGTGTGGAATTGGTGAAATTACCATACCCGCCAACGAACCCGGTTCTTCTATTATGCCCGGAAAAGTAAATCCAACACAAGCTGAAGCTCTTACAATGGTTTGCGCACAAGTAATAGGTAATGATATGGCAATTGCAGCCGGAGGTATGCAAGGACATTTTGAATTAAACGTATTTAAACCCGTAATAGCTGCAAATTTCTTACAGTCTGCACAATTATTGGGTGATGCTTGTGCCTCTTTTGATATTCATTGTGCAACCGGAATAGAACCTAACAATAAGGTCATTAAAGAAAAACTTAATAATTCATTAATGCTTGTAACAGCTCTTAATACAAAAATAGGATATTATAAAGCTGCCGAAATTGCAACTACTGCACACAAAAAGGATATTACCTTAAAAAAAGCTGCGGTTGAGTTAGGCTATTTAACCGAAGCTGAATTTGACCAATGGGTACGCCCCGAAAAAATGGTCGGACTATAAAATAACGTTAGTGACAGTATTTTTTTCAATCGATTTTCTAAAAAGAAATTTTGTAAAAAATTAATATTTTATCGATTAAAAGCATATTTATTAGGTGAAATGTATTTTTTTAGTATATTGTGATACCCAAATTTGAAAAACCTATACTATGAAAATACAAGCTAACTACCTGCTTATTTGCATTGGTTTGTTGTTTTTTTACATTGTAAGCCCAACAACAATTCACGCCAAAATATTAGATTATTCTATTGGATACCAGCTAATTAATACTAATTTTGCATTAAACAAAATCAACAATAACAGTCTTACAAACACTGTAACTTATAATAGTATAGTAACCAATAGAAATGAAAATTCACTTAATAATGCAACAGCAACCGAAAATGAAAACCTTGTTTTAGTTAGAGAAAATTCTTACAAATATGTAGAAGATTTTAATTTTGGAAAAGGAATATTATTCGGATTTATAATAACCATGATTTTGTTAAACTTAGCCGGTTATTTTTTATTTAATGAAAAACTTTTTTTATATTTTTCCGGTTTGGTTTCTTCAACTGCGAGTGTATTTTGGCTATTTAATATTACTTCCGGTGTAGCTTCAGGAAATCTTTTTTTTCAAACTGTATCGATATTGTTTCTCGGGTGCTTGTGGCTCGTGTTTGCATATTTTTTCCTATCTCTAAACAAATTTTCACCTTCCATAAAAACTCCTTCTTATATAGCAGTTGGCATTTCTATTTTGTTAATTTTAAGTGGGATTTTAACTAAAAACGTTATTCTTTTTAAAATTGCAAATGCTCTTACAATTTCTGCTATAGGGCTTTATTTTGTTGTCGGTATTACTCTTTTTAGTAAAAAAAATTACGTCAAATTTTATGTAATTGCCACCGCTATTCCCCTACTGTTTATGATAGACTATTTTGTATTGCAGCCTTTTAATATTAATTTTTTAGGTACAACACTGCTGCATATCGAAGTAGCAACCGTTTTTGAAATCCTTATACTTACTTATGCCATACTATTTAGAATGAACTCACTAACAGAAGAAATAGAAATTAAAAAAACTGAAATGAAAATATTCTTAAAACAACAAGACACGCTTATGCGAAGCAATGTAGAAAGATTAGTAGAAGATGTTTATTTGGAAAATCTTATTATGCATTATGATTTAACCGGTTTGGAAGTAAAATTATTGCAGTATATTTCGGAAGGGAAATCCAACAAAAAAATATCCCGAAAATTAAAACTGTCAGACACAGAAGTAAAAGAATACACCCAAACGCTTTACGAAAAGTTAGAAATAAACGAAAGAGTACAAGAAGATCATTCGCTGGTTGCATCTCAACCCGATTATATCTACAACTAATACCGAATAGGAATTCAATATAGCTCAATTTCAAGTTTTCTCATCGAACTATTTTCATTCTGTAACGGCATTAACATAAAATAGTTTGGACTATTTTATATTAAGAATAGCTATAACATCGTGTTGTTGTTTACGGTTAAACCTTCAAAAAATTAGCTAAGCAACTTTTGTAGTGCAAAGCCAAGTAGTAATTCTATTGCTTCTTTTTCAAATAAAGAAAAGCTACTTTATAACCGAAATTTATCTTTTTATTAATATCTTTTTAACTTTATTATTAAATTAAAAAAAATATCTTGCGACAACGTTTGATAAGGCAGGCAACCTTTTAACTAAAATAATCGTCTCTCTATTAAAAAGTGTTTATGAAAAAAATAATATTTCTCATTGGGTTTATCACCTTATCAGTTTCAGCAGTAGCACAAATTCAAGGAACAATAACAGACTCCGAAGGCGCATCTTTGCCTTTTGTAAATGTGTATATAGAAGGTACTTATACCGGTACTACTTCCAACGAAAACGGGGTTTACAAATTGGATGTCTATCAGAAAAAAGATTACCAATTGGTGTTTCAGTATCTTGGCTACGAAACAAAAAAAATCACCATTAACCCGGACAAATTTCCTTTAGAGTTAAATGTTGTGTTAAATGAAACTTCAACACAGTTAGATGAAGTTGTTATCAAGACATCTGAAGACCCAGCCTACCCGATTATACGAAACGCAATAGAAAAGAGAAAAGAAAACTTAAACAAAATTAAATCTTTTACTTCCGATTTTTACTCAAAAGGTTTATGGAAAGTGAAAGATATGCCAAAAAAAATAATGGGACAAGAAGTAGGTGATTTTGATGGCGCTTTAGATTCTACACGAACCGGCATTATTTACTTATCCGAAACCGTTTCTAAAATTGCCTTTAAAAGACCTCATGAACTAAAAGAAACCATCATTGCAAGTAAAGTGAGTGGAAATGACAATGGATTTAGCTTTAACACCGCACAAGATGCCGACTTTACTTTTTATAATAATACCATAGATATTAACGCATCAATAATCTCTCCCATTGCATCAAATGCTTTAAGCTATTATAACTACAAATTGGAAGGTGTTTTTTATGAAGACAACCAATTAATTAATAAAATAAAAGTAACACCCAAACGCCCTAACGATAGAACTTGGAGCGGTATAATTTATATTGTAGAAGATTTATGGCAATTATACGGTGTTGAGCTTACCACAACCGGCAGTGCTATACAAGTCCCTATGGTTACACAACTGGTTTTTAAACAAAATTTCAGCTATAACAAAATCCTTGAGCGGTGGGTAAAAATCTCACAAACCATTGATTTCGGATTTGATTTTTTTGGATTTAAAGGCGCAGGTAGATTTGTAGCTGTATATAGTAATTACAACTTTAATCCCAACTTTAAAGAGAATGAATTTACAAATGAAGTACTTTCTTTTTTACCCGAAGCCAATAAAAAAGATAGCTTGTATTGGAAACAATACAGACCCATTCCGTTAACTTTGGAAGAGAAAAAAGACTACGTAAAAAAAGATAGCATACAAACCCTTCGAAAATCTCAAAAATATTTAGATTCTGTTGATGCAAAAAAAAACAGGTTTAGCTTGTTAGATCCGTTAATGGGTTACACCTACACCAACACCTTCAAAAAATGGAACATTTCCTACGATGCGCCTTTATTAAAAACACAATTTAACACTGTTCAAGGGTGGAACTCGAAAACCGGGATTTCGTACTTTAAATGGTACGACCAATATTATAACAAATGGTTGCGCATATCGGGAAATATAACTTATGGATTATCAGACGACAGGGTACGTGCCACCGGAAGTATTGCCAAAAAGTTTAACAGCATTAACAGACTTACCTTATCGCTATCGGGAGGAAGTAAAGTGCAGCAGTTTAACGCCTCGCAACCTATTTCGCCATTAGTTAATAGCATTGCTACTTTGTATTTTGAAAGAAATTATATAAAACTATACGAATTAAATTACCTACAGGCTTCATACAGCCAAGAAATTAGCAATGGTATTACGTTTGCTACAAAGCTAAGTTACCAAGACCGAAGACCGCTTTTTAACACAACAAACTATGTTACATTACCACAAGAAGATGTATCATACACGTCCAACAATCCTCTTGCTCCTACCGATTTTACTACAGCCGTTTTTGAAAAACATTCAATCTACAAATCAAATAGTTCTGTTTTTATTCGGTTTAAGCAAAAGTATATGAGTTATCCGGACGGAAAATATTATACTGGAAATTCCGACTATCCAAACCTTTCTTTTTCTGTTGAAAACGGTTTTGGTGCATCAAATTCAAAATACAATTTTACCAAAGTATCTTCAATAGTTTCTCAAAGCATAGCATTAGGTAACAAAGGAAGGCTTCGGTACAACTTGCATGCCGGAACTTTTATAAATGGCAAAGATATTTCGTTTATCGATTACCAACACTTTAACGGAAATCAAACCCGCGTTGGAACATCTTCAAATTACAGTAATGTATTTAATTTAATGCCCTATTATTTGTTTAGCACTAATAAATCTTATTTTGAAGCACATCTCGAACATAATTTTAAGGGCTGGGTTTTAGGAAAAATACCTGGTATTAATCAATTAAACTATAATTTGGTTATAGGAGCTCACTTATTAAGCACAAAAAATAACAAACCCTACTCCGAGTTTTCTATAGGACTTGATAATCTTGGTTTTGGAAAATTTAGATTCTTACGCTTGGATTATGTAATTTCTAATTTTAACGGCAAAACTCAAGGGCATTTTGTTTTTGGATTAAAATTTTTAAGAATGCTTAATTTATAACACTAAAATCAAAAATCAATATTATAAAGCGTACCAAGATTTTTTTTTTATAGAACGTAGCTAGTATCTTACACAAAAATTAAAATGTTTTTGTTTCTGTGAAACTCAAATAATCAAAAAGACCTATTAGGTTTTCCGTCTAAGGCGGAAAACCTAATAGGTCTGTTATTTTGAAATAATAATTTGAAATGTATTATCGACGGATTTATTTTTGTTCTCCTACAATCTCAAGTTCAAAAATTAAATCGGCATTGGGAGGTATTACACCTCCGGCTCCTCTTTCGCCATATGCAAGATGTGAAGGCATAAATACCACGGCTTTATCGCCGATTTTCATACGTAAAAGAGCTTCTTTAAATCCGGGAATTAATTGTGCGTCCTTGCTATAATCCATTGGAACCGGAGCATATCCACCGGCAGATTGCCTACGCTGGTCAAAAACATCATATTTTTTGGCTACTTCCGGAATATTAGAATCAAACAACTTACCATTAGTAAGGTAACCTGCATAATTAACCAATACTTTTGAACCCATTGTAGGTTTATTACCGGTTCCGGTTTTAATAAATTTCATTTTTAATCCGGATGCTAATTCTTCAGCATCTCCTTTGATGGCTTCAAAAGATTGTGCAACATCTTCAAGCATTTTTAATTTTTTAGCTTCTTTTTGTTTTTGAATTTCTTCGGCTTTCGCCAATTCATCTTTAAAGGAAGGCACGGTTACTTTACCAACATTTATTATGTTCACTTCATCCATTACTATTGGAGAAACAGGTTTATTTCCGGGATTTGCCGTTTTTACACTTCCTATAGAATCAACTATTTCTTGACCTTTAACAACTTCTCCGAAAATAGTATGCTTACCGTTTAACCAGGGCGTTTCTTTTAATGTTACAAAAAACTGGCTTCCGTTTGTTGCAGGACCCGCATTTGCCATCGCAAGAAGACCTTTTCTGTCAAATTTTAACGAATCTACAATTTCGTCGGGAAATTTATATCCCGGATTTCCGCTTCCATCTCCTTTGGGGTCGCCTCCCTGAATCATAAAATCTTTAATTACTCTGTGAAAAGTAAGTCCGTTGTAAAACTTTTTTCCTTTATAGGTAGAGTCTATCATTGGATTTGTTCCTTCGGCAAGCTCTACAAAATTGGCTACTGTTAATGGTGTAGCTTTCTCATAAAGTTTTAAAACAAAGGTTCCTTTGTTTGTTTTTACTTCGGCATAAATGCCATCTTTTAAATCCGGATACTGCCGACTTTTACATCCGATAAATAAAAGTAGTGTAAGTGCAAAAAATGCTATTTTTTTCATAATTGTTTGTTTTCTTGAGTTTTAGATATTGATTTTAAAGTTACCGTGCTTTGTACGGGTATATTTGTTCCTAATTTATTTTCTATTCCGTAATATCCGTATGCTTTATAGGATGGAAATAAAAAGGTAACAACCTCTCCCTCTTTCATTAGTTTGATACCATCTCTAATACCCGAAATTAATTCTTGGTTTGTTTTGTCTACAATATAATGTTGTTCTCCTACTTCTTCTTCAGAAAGTATAACTTTTCCGTTAAGGTGTTTAACATCATAAGTAAAAACTATGGTGTCTCCTACTTTAGGTTTTTTGTTGTTTAAAGAATCTTTTTTGTTGTAATAATACCAAAATCCATTTTGAGAAGCAAAATATGTTTGTAACGAATCGTTTTTCATTAGTTGCTTAAACAACATTTCTTCTTGGTTGTATATTTCTTTGTTGCGTTCGGCACTTTTGTTAATAAAGGAACCGGACGAATGGGTTACCGGTCGTCTGGGCTCCGGTGTTTTGCAGGAAACCAAAGATAAAATACCGATACTAAATACAATTAATTTAAACATTTTTAAGCAGGTCATCTTTATAGTTCGGCAAGATAGCAATAAAATTTGAGATGGTTTTTTGTAAGGTTGTATCACTTCTTCCTCCGGCTGCGTTGGTATGACCGCCTCCGTTAAAATGGTTTCGGGCAAATTCATTAACCGAAAAATCTCCTTTACTTCTAAATGAAATTTTAACAATTCCTTCTTGTTTATTTTCAATAAAAATTGCGGCAAAAATTATTCCTTTTATTGAAAGCGCAAAATTTACAAATCCCTCTGTATCTCCTTTTTTAAAATTATGCTCATCCAATTCTTTTTGAGTTAGCGTAATATAAGCTGTTTTATAATCGGACAGAATCACCAAATTATTTAAAGCCGTTCCCAACAGTTTAATTCTATCCGGTGTATTTGTGTCATAGACATTTTGATGTATTTCTGCGTTATTAGCTCCCGCTTCAATTAATTTGGCAATAATTTGATGTGTTTTTGCCGTAGTTGAAGCATACCGAAATGAGCCGGTGTCGGTCATAATTCCGGTGTATAATTGCGTAGCTATATTTTTATTTATCTTTTTGGTTCCGTCTAATGCTTCAATGGTTTGAAATACCATTTGTGAAGTAGAACACATTGTTATATCGCTGTACGTAATAATGGCATAATTATCGGGTTTTTGGTGGTGATCTATCATTATAAAATCTGCTTCCGATTTTTCTAATAAAGGTTCTAAATCTCCCGTACGACTGAGCGCATTAAAATCGAGGGTGAAAATAATATCGGCATGGTTGATTAATTGTCTGACCTTTGAAGTTTTTTTTTCAAAGTTTACAATGGTATCTGCTTCGGGTATCCATTTTAAAAATTCGGGGAAATCGTTAGGCATAACTACTGTTGCATGATGCCCTATTTGATTGAGAAAATTACACAATCCCAAACAAGAACCTACGGCATCACCATCCGGATTTTTATGTCCGACAACAACAATATTTTTGGGTTGAGAAAGAAGGGTTTTTATTTGCTTTATTTGTTGTGTGGTCATTAAATTGTTAGTGGTTTGTGAATTTATTCTCTATTTTCTTTTAGTTGTCGTTGTCTGGCTATAAGTGTGTTTTTTAATAACATCGCAATTGTCATAGGTCCTACTCCACCGGGAACCGGTGTAAGAAAATCTGCTTTTCTGCTTACGCTGTCAAAATCTACATCTCCTTTTATGGTGTATCCTTTTGCTTTAGTGTCATCCGGTACTCTTGTAATTCCTACATCTATCACAGTTACTCCTTTTTTTACCATATCACCGGTTAAAAATTCGGGTTTACCCAGCGCAATAATAATAATATCGGCTTGTCTGGTAATGTCTGCTAAATTTTTAGTTCGGCTGTGGGTAAGCGTTACGGTACTGTCTATTCCTTTTTGGCTCATCAAGATGCTCATTGGTCTTCCTACTATATGGCTACGTCCAATTACTACGGTGTGTTTTCCGGAGGTTTCTACCTTATAGCGTTTTAACATTTCCATAATTCCAAAAGGAGTTGCGGGAATGTAGCTTTCCATATCGAGAGCCATTCGTCCAAAATTTTCGGGATGAAAACCATCTACATCTTTTTTGGGGTTTACGGCTAGCAATACTTTTTGCTCGTCAATATGTTTGGGCAAAGGTAGTTGTACTATAAAGCCATCAAGCGTGTCATCGTTATTTAATTCGTCTATTTTTAAAAGCAAATTTTCTTCGGTTGTGTTTTTCGGAAGATGTATTAATGAAGATGTAAATCCTACTCTTTCGCAAGCTTTTACTTTGCTGCCTACATAGGTAAGACTGGCGCCGTCATTTCCCACTAAAACAGCAGCCAAATGCGGTGTACGCTTGCCTTGTTGTTTTAAAACAGTAACTTCTTGGCTTATTTCGTCTTTTATCTGGTTGCTTATTTTTTTTCCGTCGAGTAGTATCATTTATTTTGGTCTTAGTTGGTGGGTTTGTTTTAATTTTGGTAAAAAAATTCAATATAAAACTATCTCATTTTTCCCAACATCTGCATCATTTTTTTTCCGCCACCTCCTTGCATCATTTTCATCATTTTACTCATTTGGTTAAACTGTTTTAGCAGTTGGTTTACTTCTTGCACGGAAGTTCCGCTTCCCTTACTAATTCGTTTTTTTCGGCTGGCATTAATAATGGCGGGTTTTGTGCGCTCTTCGGGAGTCATAGAATGAATAATTGCTTCTATTCCTTTAAAAGCATCGTCATCTATATCTACACCTTTTAGTGCTTTTCCTGCACCGGGAATCATACCAATAAGGTCTTTCATGTTTCCCATTTTTTTAACTTGTTGGATTTGTTTTAAGAAATCATCAAACCCGAATTGATTTTTGGCTATTTTCTTTTGAAGTTTTCGTGCTTCTTCTTCATCAAATTGTTCTTGCGCTCTTTCTACTAATGAAACCACATCGCCCATACCCAAAATTCGTTCTGCCATACGGGAAGGATGAAATACATCTATTGCGTCCATTTTTTCGCCAGTACCAACAAACTTAATGGGTTTACTTACAACCGTTCTTATAGATAAGGCAGCTCCTCCTCGCGTATCTCCATCTAATTTTGTAAGAACAACTCCTTCAAAGTTAAGTTTATCGTTAAATGCTTTTGCCGTATTTACAGCATCTTGACCCGTCATTGCATCTACTACAAATAAGGTTTCGTGCGGTTTTACAGCTTGGTGAATGTTGGCAATTTCGGTCATCATTTCTTCATCTACAGCCAATCGTCCGGCGGTATCTATAATGACAGCGTTAAAACCGTTTTGCTTTGCATATTCTATGGCTTTTGTTGCAATCTCAACCGGATTTTTATTACCTTCTTCACTAAAAACCGTTACACCAATTTGGTCGCCAACTACGTGCAATTGATTTATCGCTGCGGGTCTGTACACATCACAAGCTACCAGTAATGGTTTTTTAGATTTTTTGGTTTTTAGAAAGTTAGCCAATTTTCCTGAAAAAGTAGTTTTACCACTTCCTTGCAAACCTGCCATAAGAATAACCGTTGGATTTCCGCTAAGGTTAATTCCAGCCGTCTCTCCACCCATTAATTGGGTTAGCTCGTCTTTTACCAATTTTACCATTAACTGCCCGGGATGTAGTGTAGTAAGTACGTTTTGTCCCAGCGCTTTTTCTTTTACTTTGTTGGTAAAATCTTTTGCAATTTTGAAGTTAACATCGGCGTCTAATAGCGCTCTTCTCACTTCTTTTAGTGTTTCGGCTACATTTACTTCGGTAATGCTTCCGTGTCCTTTTAGTACATGAAGTGCTTTGTCTAATTTATCACTTAAATTATCGAACATATTGTATATAGTATTTTAATTCTTCAATTGAAAATATAGAATTTACTACAAAGATACTAATTGCACATTGAGTTACAAAGAAGTATTTATACCGAATAAAGTGGGATTGAGGAATTAGGTGGTGAGTTGATGAGGATTAGGGGTTTGGAATTGAGGATTGAAACTGCCTACTGCCAACTGAAGACTGCCTACTGAATACTGCTAACTATTTTTCGACTCACGAAACACGACTCACTACTCACGAAACACGACTGAAAACTGCCCACTGACGATTTTCTCGATTTATGATTAATGATTAACTCTGAATTCTTAACCCTGAATTTTGCAGGTGTTCCTAAAATAAACTTTTAATGATTTCTTCAATAGTAAGCCCCTCTGCTTCGGCTTTGTAATTTTTTATTAAACGATGCCGAAGAATACCAAATGCAACTTTTTGAACATCTTCGATATCGGGCGAAAATTTTCCGTGCAATGCGGCATTTGCTTTTGCGCTTAAAATAAGATTTTGTGATGCTCTTGGTCCTGCTCCCCAATCTATATATTTTTTTACTATTTCGGGTGCAGCCGGACTTTTTGGTCTTGTTTTTCCTACCAAAGTAACGGCATATTCAATTACATTGTCTGCAACCGGAATTTTTTTAATTAACTGTTGATAATTTATTATTTCTTCTGCAGTAAAAAGGACGTTCACTTTTGGATTTGCACCTACGGTGGTTGCTTTTACGACTTCTACTTCTTCACTAAAACTTGGATAATCTAAGTTAATAGCAAACATAAACCGGTCTAATTGTGCTTCGGGTAACGGGTAAGTACCTTCTTGTTCTATTGGGTTTTGAGTTGCCAGCACAAAATAAGGCTGTGCTAATTTGTGATTTTGCCCGCCAATGGTTACCGACTTTTCTTGCATAGCCTCAAGGAGTGCTGCTTGCGTTTTGGGTGGTGTTCGGTTAATTTCGTCTGCCAGAATAATGTTAGCAAAAATAGGTCCTTTTATAAATTTGAATTCTCTGTTATTGTCCAATATTTCGGAACCTAGAATATCACTGGGCATTAGATCGGGTGTGAATTGGATACGTTTAAAATCTAATCCTAAAGTTTGAGCAACGGTATTTATAAGTAATGTTTTTGCCAAACCGGGTACACCGATTAAAAGTGCATGACCACCGGAAAAAATAGCAAGTAACACTTGTTCTACGACTTGATCTTGCCCTACAATGATTTTTTTTATTTCTTGTCGAAGATTTTTATATTTTGTAACTAATTGTTTTATGGCTTCAACGTCTGACATAGTTATTCTGTATTATTTGTGAGGTATTAATTTTCTCCTTTTTTTAACCAATTACCGGTAAAATCGCAATCACGAAATTCGTTATTTACTTGGACAAAAGTGTTTTTTATTGTTTTGTTTTGCCATTCTTCAATAGCTTTAATTTGTTTTTGTTTTAGTGCCAATTCTTTCACTTTTTCATAATCTTTAACGAAATCTGCAGGATGTTCGTCGTGTCGTTTTGTTACGGTTAGAATTTTAAATTTTATTCTACCGGCATAATCTCTTTCTTGTAAAATTTCGGAAACATCGCCTTTTTGTAGGTTATAAACTTGCGCTCCAAGTTCGGGATCCATTTTTGTTAAATCAAAACTTGTATCGAGATTAACGGGATTTACCAGTTGTCCGCCGTTATTACGTGTTTCTTTGTCTGTTGAATAGCGTTTTGCGGCATCTGCGAAGGTTATTTCTTTATTGATTATCTTGGTTCGAATACTATCTAATTTTGCACGTGCTTGTTTAACCGATTTTTCCGAAACTTCGGGAAATAATAAAATATGCCTTACATCTACTGCTTGACCTCTTATTCTTTCTACATATAATATATGAATACCAAATTGGGTTTCAAAAGGTTCGCTAACTTCTCCTTCTAATAAAGAAAAAGCATGGTCTTTAAACTCTTTTGCGAAAGGGGCATCGCGAGTAATTCCTTCAATTAATCCTCCTTTTGATGCACTTCCGGGATCTTTTGAATACAAAACGGCTTTGGTTGCAAAACTAGCTCCGTTATCTATTACATCACTCCGAAGTACATTAAGTCTATCGATTACTTTTTGTTTGGCTTCTTCGGTTATTTCCGGCTCAATAACCAACTGGGCTACCTCGACTTCTGCACCAAAAATAGGTCGTTCTTCTTCGGGAAAACTGTAAAAAAACTTTCTAACTTCTTCCGGTGTAATTTCAACACTTTCGACTATTTTAGACTGCATCTGACTGGCAAGTGCAACGGTTTTATTTACTTCAAAAAGATCATTTCTTACTTCTTGTATATTATCTTTTTTATAAAATTGAGCAACTTTTTCTTCGGTTCCAAGTTGTGATACCATATATTTTATTTGTTGTTCTATTTTTGCATTAATTTGCTCGTCAGACACTAAAAGACTGTCTATCTTTGCTTGGTGCGCATAGAGTTTGTCTTCCATTAATTTTCCTAAAAGCTGGCAACGGGTTATCCCTTCAATAGATATGCCTTGTTGCTGTAATTCTAAATAACTTTTATCTATATCGCTGTCTAGAATAACATATTCGCCCACTACGGCTGCTACTCCTTCTGCTCTAAAACGCTTAAAAGGTTTTACGGTATCCGTTTCAATTATTTTTGTTTCTTTTGTAAGAGTTGAATCTTGTATTACATTTATTTGCCCTTGCATAGATGAAGCAAATAGTATTGCAACAAACAGGCTACTGAGGTGGGTAAATTTCAAATTTTTTATTTTTAAGTGCATCTTTGGTAATATCTTTTTCCAGTTTTTTAATTAAATCCAGTTTTCTTCTGTTGAGTATTATTTGTTTAATGGTAGGTTTTACATACGTTAACGGCGCTATATCATTAATGGTTAGTATATCTTTAATTTTGACCAAATATACTCCTATTGAATCTTGTAATTGTACAAAATTAGATTTTTTTAACAATTGTTTTTCTTGATTTTTTAAAACAGGTATCTTCTCAATTATATTTTCTTTTTTTATCCAAGTAGAATCGTTAAAATTATAGGCTTTAAATGTTAGACTTTTTTCTTTTAACAATTGTTGATCTTCTTTTTCAAAATTTTTAATTTGCTTTTTCACGGCATCAATGTCTGAAAAGTTACGGTCTAAATACACATAGCGTATTTTAAGTAAATGATCGTTAAGTCTAAAGTTTTCTTTATTGTTATTATAAAAAGTTTCGTACTCTTGTTCTGTAATCGTGCTATCCAGTTGTTTTGATACGATATTGCTTTTATAAGCTTCGGTATATAATTCGGTTTTGTAGTCTTTAACGAGTTTGTCAAATACCTTTTGTTGTTTTACGGATAAATTAATTTGAGATTGATCTAACAGCAATTGTTTTGTTGCCCACCTATTTATAAAATTGGTTACCAGCAACGCACTATCTTCTTTTGTTGTTGCTTGAGAAACAATATCTTTTATGTCGTCGATGTACAAATAATTATCTTTTACTCTTGCTATGGGCATTTGTTTGGTATCTTGTTTAAGATACTCACAAGAAAGTAATGTTAAAAATAATATGAAAATCAGTCCTTTTTTTTGCATTAAGATTTAAGTTGTTTTTTTAATTTTTTTAATGCTTTTTTTCTAACCGATACATTGTATTTTTGATGAAGTTGCGCCATCCATTGTTCTTCAAGATAGTTTTGATAATCGCTAATAACTTTTCCTTTAACATCTTCTAAGGGCTTTATTGATGGTGGCAAAACCTCGTTTACTTGTACAATAACAAACGAATCTTCTTGATTATATATTTTTGATATTCCGGGTGTGGGTTCAAATCCTTGTGGTAGTTCTCTTTGGTCTATTTCAAAAATGCCTTTACTTATAATAACCGCTACTTTTCCGTCTTTATTTAGTGTTTCTTTTATTTGGTCTGCAGTTTTATTCTCGGTTAACATTTGTTTTACTTGTTGTGCAACGTCTTTATCGGTTGCAGAAAATAAAATGGCATCTACTCTTGTTTTCCAAAGGTAATTTTGTTTATTATTTTGATAAAATTTTTCCAAAGCAATCGAATCGTTTTTAGCTTTATCCCAAATGTTTTTTTCCATTACATCAAAAATAAGCAATCCGTTTCTGTATTCATCAAGAATAGCCGCATATTCGGGATTTTCTTTTTCCAATTGTACTTTTGAGTAATCTTTAATCGTTGTAGCTTTAAAATCTTCATACAGGGCTTCAATTTTAGCTTCCTTGGTTTTATAGCGTCTTGTTGTTATTTGTTTACTTTCTATAAAGCGAGCAAAATCATCAAAATACACTTTTTTATTTCCAATTGTAAACAATACCTTGTTATCTTTGCTTGCTATTGGTGTGTACTTCCATTTTAGTTTTAAGATGCTATCGGAAACATATTTATTAAAAAAGGACGTGTAAGCTTCACCCTGTATAAATCCGTATTTTTCTTTAATACGCTGTATAACACTTTGATTAATTACTTTTGAACGTTCTCCTCTAGAAACTTGTTTTTCCAATTCTGCTTTTTGTTCTTCAAAAGATTTTATTGGAAGAATTTCATTTAATCGAATAATATGCCACCCGAATTTAGATTGTACGGGTTTGGATATTTCTCCTTCTTTTTTTAGTTTAAATACTTCTTCTTCAAATTTTGGCGCTCGCAGTTGTCCTTTTCCGAAAGGTCTTAATTTTCCTCCGTTTTTTCCGGAAGCTTTATCATCTGAAAATTGTTTGGCAAGACTTTCAAAAGATTCGCCTTGTTGAAGCATTGCATAAATCTCGTTAATGCGTTGCTCGGGATTAAAAGTAGAGTCATTTTTTTTAGGCGAAATCATAATATGTGATACGCTTACTTCATTTCCTTTGGCACGTCTGTCGTTAACTTTAATTATGTGGTAGCCGTAAGAAGTTCTAATAATCTTTGAAACCGCTCCTACTTTTGTATTATATGCGCCCGTTTCAAAAGGATATACCATTTGAAAAGCAGAAAACCACCCCAACTTACCGCCTCGTTCTTTTGCACCCGGTTCTTCCGAATATTTTTTTGCCAATTCATTAAAATCTTCACCTGCAACTGCTTTTTTTCTGATTTCGGCAATCTTATTATACGCCTTTAACGTATCCTGTGGCAAAGCATCAAAATTTACTTTAATTAATATGTGATCTGCGTTAATTTGCTCAAGCCCTCTGTTATACGCTTCTTTGGCGACTTCTTCTTTTATGGCATCTTCATAAATATAAGTACGAGCCAACTGGTCTCTATATTTGTTAAACTCTCTGGTATAGGAAGCGGTTGTATCTAATCCTTGTGCATAAGCTTCGGCTATTTTAAGTTTGTAATCAATAAATAAATCTAAATAACCCTCTACACTTTTTTGAGAATCATCTTGAACCAAATCTAAATTCTTTTTAAAGACTCTCTTAAACTCTGAAGCAAAAACCGGTTTATCGTTAATGGTTAACAAAACTTCTTCTTTTTTTTGTGAATAAGAAAGAATTGAAATAAAAACAAAAAGAACCGTAATTATTTTTTTTATTGCCATGATATAGTGAGTTTTTGTTTAAGCAGAGCAAAAGTAATAAATTCCTGTTGCTACACAACAAATCAAACGATTAGCTAACGTTAAAATTGTTATAATTTTTTAAAGCGTATTACAACCTTAATTTTTTAACAGTTATATTTCTTTCAGTTTTAAAAAAACACATTATATTTGCCACATAGTAAAAAAGTAACAATACAAGTTATGCTAAACAACATTTTTAATAATAATAATAATAACAAGATGCTGTAGCAAAAACTTGTCGCAATATTTATTCCCGTCAGGTTTTTGAACTTGGCGGGTTTTTTTTTTTGAATTTATATTAAAATAAAAAGCAAACCATTATTAGCTATCTATTAAAATTTACTATTATGTGCGGAATTGTATGCGCTTTTGACTTAAAGCAACCTTCTGAAAAATTAAGACCTCAACTATTAACAATGTCTAAAATCATTAGGCATCGCGGACCGGATTGGAGTGGGATTTTCTCACACCCGAAAGCAATATTAGCCCACGAGCGATTGGCAATTGTAGATCCCACTTCAGGAAAACAACCCTTGTTTTCTGAAGACAAAAAATTAGTCCTCGCTGCAAATGGTGAAATATATAATCATCTTAACATTAGAAAAGAATTAGAAACCGATTTTAAGTTTCAAACCAAAAGTGATTGCGAAGTTATTTTGGCTCTTTATAAAGAAAAAGGCACCGAGTTTTTAGATGACTTAAACGGAATTTTCGGATTTGCGCTTTACGATGCAGAAAAAGACGAATACCTAATAGCAAGAGATCATATGGGCATTATTCCGTTGTATATGGGTTGGGATAAAAACGGTACTTTTTATGTAGCTTCCGAATTAAAAGCTCTCGAGGGCATTTGTTCTAAAATCGAATTATTCCCTCCCGGACATTATTTACACAGTAAATACGGTAAGCTAAAAAAATGGTATCACCGCGATTGGATGCAATTTGATGCTGTTAAAGACAACACCAGTAGTATAGACGAATTAAAAAATGCATTGGAAGAAGCTGTACATCGACAGTTAATGAGCGATGTTCCGTATGGAGTTTTACTTTCGGGCGGTTTGGATTCGTCTATTACTTCGGCTATTGCAAAGATGTATGCAGACAAACGTATAGAAAGTGGCGATAAAGAAGCGGCTTGGTGGCCTCGACTTCACTCCTTCGCAATTGGACTCGAAGGGTCTCCGGATTTAATCGCAGCCCGAAAAGTAGCCGATTATTTAGATACCGTTCACCACGAAATAAAATTCACCATTCAAGAAGGTATAGATGCTATTAAAGATGTTATTTATCATTTAGAAACTTATGATATTACTACCATACGTGCTTCTACACCAATGTACCTTATGGCTCGTGCGATAAAAGCAATGGGAATTAAAATGGTACTTTCGGGTGAAGGAAGTGATGAAATATTTGGAGGTTATTTGTATTTTCATAAGGCGCCTTCGGCAAAAGAATTTCATCAAGAAACCGTACGAAAATTAGAAAAACTACATATGTACGACTGTTTACGCGCAAATAAAGCGCTCGCCGCTTGGGGAATTGAAGGACGTGTCCCCTTTTTAGATAAAGAGTTTATGGATGTGGCGATGCGATTAAATCCAAAAGATAAAATGGCGGGAAACGATAAAAAAACAAAGCGAGGTATGGAAAAATGGATACTTCGCAAAGCCTTTGAAGATATGTTACCCGAAAGTGTAGCTTGGCGTCAAAAAGAACAATTTAGCGATGGTGTTGGTTATAGTTGGATTGATACTTTAAAAGAACTGGTTGAAAAAGAGGTAACAGACGAACAACTTAAAAACGCTCATTTTAGGTTTGCAATACAACCTCCAACTACAAAAGAAGAATTTTACTACCGAAGCATTTTTGAAAGTCATTTCCCGAGTGATACGGCTGCCTTAAGTGTTCCGCAAGAACCATCGGTTGCTTGTAGTTCAAAAATTGCATTAGAATGGGACGAAAGCTTTAAACATATGAACGAACCAAGCGGAAGAGCTGTAATAAACATACACGATGATTCGTATTAATTTATAATAAGAATGTACAGAAAAAAATATTTATTTTCTGCTTTACTTGATATATTTATTGATAAAAGAAAAATGAAGCGTTGTGTCGTGCAGGTAATTATAGCCGTCTATTTCATCGAGTAAACGCCCTTTTTCGTTAAGAATTAATATTTTCGGAAACGTTTTTTGTTTGTTGTATTTAGCGATAATATTATCATTATATTTCATCTGCTTTTCAGAAATTATATCGATTCGTCGAGGTTTATCAATCATAACCAAAACAAAATTACTTGCTTTTTCTTCAAATTCTTTTGTGTAGAAAAAATCTTCTTTAAGCATTTTACAAGGGGCGCACCAGTCGCTTCCGGTAAAGTACACAAGTATGGGTTTGCCGGTTTTTTTCGATATTTTTTGAGCCTTTTCAAGGTTGGTTAACCAGTCTAATTTTATATTCGTTTCTTGGGAAAAAGAATAACCGGTCGATAATAAGACTATTATTAAAAATATTTTTTTCATATATACCGTTCTAATCATCATTACTTATTTAGCATAATTTGTGCCAAATTTATTATAAAAAAAAAGAATTCCCAAAATTTGAGAATTCTCTTTCTTCTTACGTTGATGGTTTTAACGTAATGACTAACCAGAAAATTTATTAGTTGTTTATCAATCTAAATTCTGTTCTACGGTTAACAGCATGTTGACGTTCAGTACATGAAACACCGTCTGCACATCTGTTTTTAAGTCTGGTTTCACCATAACCGTTAGCTACCAATAAGCTTGGGTTAACACCTTTAGACTCCAGATATCTAACAACAGCTTGCGCTCTTCTTTCAGACAAATCTTGATTTGAAGCTTTAGAACCTCTTGAGTCTGTATGAGAAGCTATTTCTAACTTAACACCCGGATTTTGTTGCAATACCGGCATTAAACGAGTATCTATGAGTCTTTTTGCTTCTGCAGTTAATGTAGCACTACCGAGATTCCATCTTATTGGAAGCGCTTGGTATTCAACTAATGCACATTCTACTTCTTTCCAAGTAGTTAATCCTCCTTTGGTTTTAAGTACTTCTTTAGTTATTGTTCTGTATTCGGCAGGAATGGTTTCTTCTGTAGTTGTTGCATCTTTATCCAAAACAGTTCTGGTGATGGTTGCATATTCTGCAGGAACTTCTTCTTCAATTACTTTGGCAGGTTCTACAACAACACGCTTTGTATAGGTTGCAGTTTTTTCTGGTATTGGATTTCTGTTAAACGAGGCATCGTTTGCAAGACGCGTTACCGAAACAGTGGTAAACTCTGCAGGGTAACCTTTATAACACCAGTAACGGCAATCATCCGGATTTCCGGAAGCACAGTCGGGTGCAGGTGCGCCTAATTCCCATTGTGCGTAAGCCGGTTTAATTTCGATAGTTTCAGAATCCGATGTAAATGAAGCAGGGGTAATTGTTATGGTAGAAGCACCTTCTTTTTTTACATAACTAATCGTTTCTGTTCCCCATTTTGCAGGTACAATACGTAGTTTTTTACTAGCTTCTTTTACCAGTACTTTTTCTGTTACCGTACGGTAAGAAGCCGGCACAACACGTAATTTTTTGTAAGCGGGACGGGTCATAATTTGAACTGTCTCATTTACATACACATCCGGGGTTGTACAACGTACATAACATTTTCCGGGAGTCGGATTGGGTGGTAAATCTTGCGCTTGTGCAATGTTTGCAACAAATAACGCAATACCGAAAAGAATAATTTTTTTCATAATCGTTGATGTTTTGTTTAAATTTTACTTTGCGAAAGTACTAATATACAAAATTTATTTTAATAAAAGATTAATTAATAAAGACCTTTTTCGTTAATCTGTGATAAAATATCGACAAAGTGCATTGTTTTATATATTTCATACTTTTCACATTGTTTTTGTATGTTATTTTTTTTTCAGATATTTATACTCTGAAAAAAAGTATAATTTTAAACTCAAAAATATGTTCGAATTAAAACAAAAAGACGATAAGTACCACTTTGTACTTAAGGCAAAAAACGGTCAGGTAATTTTATCCAGTCAGATGTACGCAAGCAAAAGCGGTGCGCTTAACGGGATTGAATCTGTAAAGAAAAATTGCGGTGACGACAACTGCTGGGAACGCAAAATAGCAAAAAACGGCAAACATTACTTTAATTTAAAGTCAACAAATGGACAAATCATTGGTTCAAGCCAAATGTATGCCGGGGAATCCGGTATGGAAAACGGTATAAGGTCTGTTAAAGAAAATGCTCCGGGAGCTGAAGTTAAAGAAATAGAGGCTTAATTAACCCATTGTTTAAAAATGCAAAGGTCGCCCAGCGGGCGACCTTTTGTGTTATAGCTTAACAGAATTTATTATTTCCAAAAATCTTTTGTGCTTTTCCGGTGTATAATCCAGATGTGTTACCAATCGCAATTTACCTTGCCCTATATTGCTTATTTTTACACCTAAATCACTCATTTTACTTAAAAATAATTCTTGCGATATGCTTTCTTTTAAATAAAAAATAACAATATTGGTTTCTACCGGTTCTACTCTTCTTACATACATTTGTTCTTTTAAAGTTTCTTCTATTTCTTTCGCTTTTTGATGATCTTCTTGCAGGCGTTCAACATTATTTGTTATTCCGTAAAAACCGGCGGCTGCCATAAATCCGATTTGTCGCATAGCACCTCCAAAAACCTTTCTTATTCTTCTGGCTTTTTTCATTATTACATTATTTCCCATTAACACAGTACCTATTGGAGCGCCCAGTCCTTTGCTTAAACAAACCGATATGGTGTCAAACACTTCGCCATATTGTTTTGGGGTATGTCCCTTTGCTACAATGGCATTCATTAATCTGGCACCATCTAAATGAAAACCTAAGTTATGTTTATTACAAACTTCTCTAATTTTAAGTATTTCATTAAAATCATAACAGGCTCCTCCTCCTTTATTGGTGGTGTTTTCTAAACAAACCAAAGAAGTTAGCGGACTGTGATAAAAGTCGGGTGGATTGATACTTTCTTCAACTTGTTCTGCAGTTATCATACCTCTATTACCCTGAATGAGTTTACAAGAAACACCACTGTTAAAAGAAGCTCCGCCTGCTTCAAAATTATACACATGTGCCCATATATCGCATATTAATTCGTCTCCCGGTTGGGTATGAAGTTTAATTGCAGCTTGATTTGCCATACTTCCGGTGGGGAAATAAACCGCAGTATCCATCCCGAATAATTTTGCCATATAATGCTCAAGTTTAGTAACGGTTGGGTCTTCTCCAAAGACATCATCACCTACTTTGGCTTTTAAAATGGCTTCCATCATTTTAGGAGTTGGTTTTGTAACGGTATCGCTTCGTAAATCTATAATCATTTTGTGTATTTTTTAATTGTTTAAACATTGTAAACTTCCTATCGTACTTCTATCCGAGATATCCTTGACTCGCAATACATAATTCTTTTCGGATTGCATAAAACAATCCTGTTATTTTCATCAAAATAACTGTCGAAAGGTTGAAAATTATATAATAAAATCTATTTTTAATAATTATTCTAAATCATTTGTTTCGAAACCAAAAAAACATTCAATAAACATACATGTAATGCGAGATTTTTACTCATATCAAAATATTTTCCCGAAATGTATAAATTTACTTGCAAATAATTTTAAGATACACTGTTAAATTCTATTTTTGCTTCAAATAATAATGGCTTATGATAACGATTGACCAAGTAAATAATCTTAAAAAACGCCTGGATGCGTTAAGGAGGTATCTTTGACGTTGCCGGAAAAAAAATAGAAATAAGCAACGACGAAGAAAAAACTTTTGATCCCGATTTTTGGAACAATCCCAGAGAAGCGGAAGCTTTTATGAAGATGCTTCGAAATAAAAAAAGTTGGGTAATAGATTTTGAAAAAGCAGAAACTTATACCGAAGAAGTAGAGATTTACTTTGAATACTTAAAAGAAGGAGAAGGAACGCCCGAGCAAGTTGAAAAAGCGTATCATAACGCATTAGAACAAATTGAAGCATTAGAGTTCAGGAATATGCTTAGCGAGGAAGGCGATTCGATGAGTGCCGTATTGCAAATTACTGCGGGTGCAGGTGGTACCGAAAGTTGCGATTGGGCACAAATGCTTATGCGAATGTACTTAATGTGGGCAGAAAAAAGAGGGTTTAAAGTAAAAGAATTAAACTATCAAGAGGGCGATGTGGCAGGTGTAAAAACCGTTACGATTGAAATAGACGGTGCGTATGCATTTGGTTGGTTAAAAAGTGAAAACGGTGTACACCGGTTGGTACGTATTTCTCCCTTCGACAGCAATGCCAAACGACACACCAGTTTTGCGTCGGTGTATGTGTATCCGCTTGCAGATGATAGTATTGAAATTGAAATAAATCCGGCGGATATTTCTTGGGATTTTGCCCGAAGCAGTGGTGCCGGTGGACAAAACGTTAATAAAGTAGAAACCAAAGCCATACTTACCCACCATCCTACCGGAATTGTAATTCATAACTCCGAAACCAGGTCACAACTCGAAAACAGAGAAAAAGCCATGCAAATGCTTAAATCGCAATTGTATGAAATTGAACTTAGAAAACGGCAAGCCCAACGAGACGAAATAGAATCAAACAAAATGGCGATTGAATGGGGTTCGCAAATTAGAAACTACGTTCTTCATCCATACAAATTGGTTAAAGACGTGTGCACAGGCTACGAAACCGGAAACACCGAAGCGGTTTTAAACGGAGAAATCGACGAATTTTTAAAAGCCTACTTAATGATGACCGGACAAAAAGAAAACGAAAATGAATTATAATTTAAAGTTTTAGGATTACCTTTTGATTTTTTTAATAAGACTCTAATTTCAGACCTACAAGGCTGCCCTTACTTTCTCCTTCTGAAACATTGCAGGATAAATCTCATTAAATTTTTCGTGTTATATCTTAGGTTTTCAATCGAAAAAATTATAAATCCTAATTCATCAATTGCGGTATTCTCGATACTTTAGGCAAGTTGAAAATCTATCTGTTGTAGACAGACTCGAATACCAATATCCGATCCCAAATCATCAATTGCGTTATTCTACTTTAAAATAGGTGGTTGCAGAAATGGGTTTTCCTGTGTTTGTAAATCCTTCAACAACAACTTTATAAGTTCCTTCACTATCTGAAGTGTAAAAAGGTAGTGTTACAGCAGATTTGGAAAGGTACATTCTTGGTTTCCATAAAAGCTGAATTCGATAATCCGGTATTCTTTCAAGTTTTTTTGATGCCGTATCGTAGTTTTGCTGAAAATATTTTTTAGGTAATAAAGGTTTTTCTATTTTGTAAGGTATTATATCAGGTAATTCTTTTGCAAAATCTACATCTTTTTTTGTTGTTTCAATTGCGATTATTCCTTTAAAATTTTTGGGACCCAACACGATATTTTTTTTAATAATTCGGATATTATCAACTCTGTACGCATTAAAATTTAACAACCAATTATAATCTTGAATGAGAACACCATCTAATAAAACAAGTGGTTTTAAATTTTCGTATAAATAATCTTCCGGTCTTCTGATATTAAAAGTTATTTCGCCGTTTATTCTCTTGACATAAACGGGGTCTACAACTTCAAGGAAGGTTTCTTTTAGTGTTGCAAATCGTCTGTAATCATCTAGTTTAATAATAATTGCTTTTTCTTTATAATAAAACGGTTTCTGCGGTATTGGAGTTATAATACTATCGGGTTTTACAGTAAAATAATTGCTTTCTATTTGGTTGTAAATACTTCTGTTAATTAATTCCTGTTTTAAATTCGGTGTTATTGAAAATTTTTCAAAAGTTAAGTTTTTATAAGACGGTCTGTAATCTTTTGTTAAAACTATGGAGTCTTTTTTATCTTTTTTGTCGGAAACTAATTGTAACAATGCAAGGTTTCCGTCGAAATAAGAATTAAAATCGATTCTAAAATCACCATTAAAATTTGTTTTAACCATTTTAAAAAAATCTACATTTCCGGGTACCGAGATAGCAATATCTTTAAAGCCACTACCTTCGTTGCTTTCTTTTTTTATAAGTTTTCCTTCTAAAATAGCTCCTTTATTTTCGGGATAGAACTTTAACGGATTTACCAAAGACTCTTTGTTATTTGTTTTGTTAATAAAATTGTAACTTGAAGTTGTATCATTCACAAGTAAATCCAAACTATCTATTCGTCTTACTGAAATAGAAATTCTAGAGAGTTTGTTACTTTTTGTAATAGGCTGTATGTTTAAAGAAACTTTTTCTCGTTTTTTGTAAACATTCTTATCGGTTGCTACTTTTACGCCATAGGATGTCGTGTTATTGAGCCTTATTTTATTGTTCTTTTTGTTTATTACATTGCTTGCATTAGGCTGAACGGCTAAATAGGGATTGATAATAATAAGATTGGATTGGTTAAATTTTTCGGAACGATTATTTTGCATCCACTTGGTGTACACAATTAATTTATAACTTCCTGATTTTAAACTTGTAGGGATGAAAAAATCTCCTTGTCCGGTTCCTTGTGATAACAACACTTTTTGGTGCAGAACAACCTGTTTGCTTTGGTCAACCAAATCAATGTAAGCTACTTTACTAAAAGTACTAAATTCATTGTTTTCTGTGTTTATACAAAAAATAGAAAAATATAAATACTCACCGGTTAATAATACCGAAGCGTTTTTGTGAACATAAATTTTCTCGGGAGAAACCCTACTAAAACCATCAATTATCTGAGAACAAACAGATTGAGATATTAATACTGCGATAAATGTGTAAATAAGTTTCTTCATAGTGTATTTTTTTCTGTTATTCTACCCAAAAATCGGGTACTTCGTTTGTGCCCAAAGCCGTACAGTCGCCACATTCTTTTATAACCACTAAATACGGTCCTTCTCCGGGTTCAGGAAAGGAATTTATATCCCAAAAAGTGATTCTATCTGCTTCAAGGCTTGTTATTAATTCTCCACAGCGTCCACTGCCTCCAAGTCCTGAAACCGATAATTTTGGAGCAAAAGGAACACACGAAATTACATAAGGCGGCAATGGTTCGTCTGGATAAAAATCTGTATAATTAAAAAATATTCTTTTTTTGCTTACCGAAGCAACTTCAAAATAACCTACTACTTTTTCTTCGGTATTGGTTTCTGAAAATATATTTCCGTTTAAAAAACCGGGTTGTAGCTGAGAGAACAAATTACTGTCTTGTTCGGCTATGTCTTTTAATTTACTATAATACAGAAAAGCTTCGGGTTGTTGCACATATTGTTTTACTAAAACACTATAACGGTGAGATATTTTAAAATTGTTTTTATTCAAGAAACAGACTTGAAATCCTTCCACTATATCTTCTTGTAAGTCTTGTGTCGAGGTTAAAATAATATTGGTAGAAAAATCTGTTTTAAAACAAGTTCTAACATCTTCGTCTCTACTCACTAACTGTACCGAGCAGTTTGGATATACGTTTCCGGTAACAATAAGTTTGCTTCCGCTATAAAAAGGAGCAATTATTTTATAGGTTTCTTCATACTCGTATCTATAAAAACGGGAGTTTGAAGTGGGATCAAAACTATCAATACGTATTGCTATTCCGTCCTCACCAAATTCGTTGGTAATGCGTTCTGCATAAATATTATCTATTTGGGTTTCTTGGGTTAGTTGTATAGGTGTAGATGAATATTTTCTGCCATTGGAAGTTATTACTTTTAATTGGTAATCTGCATTATGCTGTGCGGCAAATGCTGTTTCAGATAAATACATACCATTTTCTGTTTCCACAAAAGAAATTGGCGAGCCATTTACCAATAAGGTTACTTGCGCACCGGTTTCGGGATTGGGTCCATCTTCTTCAATTTTATAGGTACGACTTAGTTTTACTTGTTGTTGTTTATATTCATTTGTGATGGTAGCTTCCACTACCAATGCACTTTCAAAAGTTTCTGTATATGTTGCAAAGTCTATTTCTTCTACACAAGAAAAACTTAGTAACACTATCAATCCGAATACAAGGTATGTTATTGGTTTCATATTAAAATTTTAAATTATAGGTTATGGTAGGTACCGGTACGGCAAATATGGAACTTTGATAGGCTTTTACTTCACCATTATCAGTAACAAAAAATACCGAATACGGATTGTTACGCCCTAAAACATTATACACAGAAATGTTCCAAAAGCTATGTGCGAGTTTTTTAATCTTATGGGTTCCTTCAATATTTAAACTTAGATCCAACCGATAATAATCGGGAATTCGGTAGGCATTTCTATCGCTGTAAATTACAAATTCGGCATTATTAAAGATGTACTTCCCTTCCGGTATGGTAACCGGTCTTCCGGTTTGGTATATAAAATTTCCGGACAGGCTAAATCGTTCTGTAATTTTAAAATTAGAAATGATATTCAGGTTATGCGGCTTGTCAAAATTTGAAGGAAAATAGTTGCCGTTGTTTATGGTTTCTTCAGAAAAATCACTTTTCATTTTATAAAACGAACGTGAATAAGTATAACTAATCCACCCGTTAAACTTTCCGCGATGTTTTTTTAATAACAACTCGGCACCATAGGCTTTTCCAACTCCTTGAATGACTTCGGTTTCTAAGGTTTCATTTAGTAAAAATTGCGAGCCTACTTTAAAGTCCAAAACATTTTTAAACCGTTTGTAAAAACCTTCCAAACTTAGTTCATACATAGTATCATTATAATTTTTATATACTCCCAATGTATATTGTGTTGCTTTTTGAGGTTTAATATTTGTGTCTGATAGTTTCCAGGTATCTGTGGGCGAATCTGTGGTGTTGTTTGATATTGAGTGAATGTATTGTACGGTTGTATTAAACCCTGCTTTGACGGCTAGATCGTTGGGAAACAAATAACGAGTTGCCAGTCGTATTTCGGGGTTTCCGTATTGTTTAATTACCTCATTATTTCCAAAGGTTTTTGTTTCGATTAGTGTGCTTTGATTTTTTGGCAAATTAGCATTATAAATTCTTTGAACACCTTCTCCTAGTGCTAAGTAATACGAGTAGCGTATGCCGGCATGTATCATTAATTGCTTGTTTACTTTAAACTTGTCGGAAATAAAAATAGCATTCTCTAAAGCTTTTTCGCTATCGATAACAAGCGGTGTAACGATTGAAGCATTTCCTTTTGGATTAATTTCACCGGGAAAAATAGAATATAGTTTCCCTGAATAACCGTAGGTTAAAGAATGTTTTTTATTGGGATTGTATTGTGCTTGTATTTGTACTTGTGTTTCATTGTTTTTATATCCCAGTTTAAAATTTCGGTTTGCATTACCATTATAATCGATAGAAAAAGTATATTGACTGTTAGAAACTCGAACACTACCCGAGTTTTTATCATTAAACCGGCGCTTCCATTCTGCTGTTAGTAACCGGTTTGAAAAGCCGTATAAAGAATCTGCCGTAATGCTAAATTTATCTTTGCTGTAATATCCGGTAAGGTTGATGGTGTTATTATCGTCAACTTTATTATGGTATTTTACAATGGCATCGTAATAATTTGCTACACTATTTTTTAAATCTTCGTTATCTATTGCCTTTAAAACCCAATCGGAATAGGTACTTCTACCTCCAATTAAAAGAGACGATTTGTCTTTTGCCAAAGGAATCTCCAAAGAAAGATTACCCGTTACAGGACCTATTGAAGCTTCTCCCGATAATTTGGAAACATTACCGTTTTTGGTTTCTATATCGATTACGGAAGAAAGCCTGCCACCAAATTCAGAAGGTATGTTTCCTTTATAAATAGTAACTTTAGAGGTTGTAAAAGGATTAATAGCCGAAAAAATACCAAAAAAATGTGTGGGATTATAAAGCACACCACCGTCCAACAGAATTAAATTTTGATCGGTTTTTCCTCCACGAATATTAAAACCGGAAGAACCCTCGCCTGCTGTAGTTATACCCGGTAAAGTGGTAGCCACTTTAAATATGTCTCGTTCGCCTAATACCAGCGGTATGTTTTTTATTTTTTTAACATCCACATCTACCGTACCTGTATTTGCAGTTTTAATGTTTTTATCTTTATTGGCATCAATAACCACTAGTCCCAGACTTTCAACTTTTTCTTTTAATAGTACATTTAGCTCACCATCACTAAACATAATAATGTTTTTCTGTATTGGTTTATAACCTAAAGAGCGTATAATGACTTTGTTTAATCCCGCTTGTAACCGAAGGGTAAAAGTTCCATCTGCTCGTGTTACGCTTCCGCTGTTTTTACCTATAACTTTTAGTGTAGCTCTTGAAATTGGGTTTTGGGTTTTAGCATCTGCAACAAAACCTGTAAGTGTGTAGGTTTTAAGAGAATTGTTTTTACTTTCTTTTCCAATTCTGACAATCGACACTTCTATGTCTTGATTGGAATTTTTATTTTCAAAAAAAACTGGATTAAAATCAAGTTTTTCTTGATCCACAATATACTTTTCCTTTTTTACCGGTAAAGTAGAATCGATTTCATTAAAAAAACCTTCGGGTAGTTGGTCATAGATTAATGTGTTTTTTGTTAGTATTATTTTTTTATCTTTTGAAATGTAATAGTTAAGGCTCGTTTGGTTAAAAATTATAGGTAAAGCTTCATTTAATGGAATAGAATTAATGGAAACTGTAATTAACTCCTCTTTTAACCAATCTTCGATATAATAAAATTTATAGGATGTTGAATTTTCGAGTTTGTATAATACATCTTTAATTGGAGCTTCTGTAGCCTGCACAGAAACTTTAGGAAAATTCTCCTGTGCCATTACCGAAGTAACACACAGGAGAATAACAGAAAGGAAAAAATGTTTCATTTATTGGTTGGTTTTACCGATTTGTTAAATGTACAAATTAATTAGCGACAGGAAACGCAGGATATCCCGGATTTGTATCCCAAAATACTTGAACTTGTGTATTGGGTTTTTGTTCTAAATCTGGAAAATTTTGTAATGCTTCGGTAGGATATAACAACGATCTCACAAAAGCACCGGGGTTTGGATTAAGATGATACTGAAGCGTGGTAGGATAACCTTTTCTTCTGTAAAAGTTGTATGCCAATATTCCGTTACTGTATTGGGTTATAAAAAATTGTTCGGCTAATATATTCCATTTATCTTCAATAGTACCGTTATTAAAATCTTGTGTAATAGAATTTATAAAATCGGATATTTCGGAACTACTTGGAAAATAATTAGCGTTAGCTCCACTATCAAGTTGTGAAAATGTCATTGATTTTTCTACAGATTTTAACAACCCTGCAGCAATATAATTCTCTGCTTCTGTTGAATTATTATTGTTTAAAGCCATTTCTGCTTGCATAAAATCTACCCAAGAGGCAAGTAAGATAGGGGTTATGCCCAATCCTGCACCATTGCTTAAATCTTTATAATAAGAAAATTCATTCCCATCAAACTTACCACCTATAGGATATACTCCCATTGTGGTTCTAGTAGCTCCATCTGGTGGAATTCCTCGTCTATCACCATGATCTCTGCCCCAATATCCTTCTGCTACGCTGCAAAAAATCATATCGGTAGGATAATGAAGTGGGTACGAGTATGTTGAGCAAGCTAATAAATATTCATTTTCAGGACAATAAGCACCATTATTATCTACATTTCCGGGTGCACAACCGTTTTGTCTGTAAAAATAATAACGCCTTCTGGGGTCGTTGGTTTGTAACATTTTATTCATTAACCAGTTGGATGCATATAAAATAGCACCATTTTCATGATAACACATTTTAAAGAGAGGATGGGTAGGATTCTCACTACTTACTCCGTATTGATACTCAAAATCATCTGCTGTATCGATAATATAATTTCCGTTATTAATAATTTGTTGAAAAGAATTACTGTCGCCTACTTTTAAAAAAGAAGTTAACTTTAAAGTGTTGGCAAGTTTAACCCATTTTGAAAAATCGTTATCGTAATACAAATCGGTTTCTAATGGTGTTCCTCCTTGACTAAAATTGCTTATCGCATCGTCTAATAAATCATACGTTACTATATTATATAATTGTGCCTCATCATAAAGGATAGATTGAGGATGCGATTCATCAAAATAAGGTACTTTACCATAAAAATCGGCTAATGTCATATATACATAAGCTTTTATGGTTTTTAAAACACCTATTTCGTTTGTAAGGTTTTGTTGTGTTGCATAGCTTAATGCGCTCTCGATATTAGGAATAATCTCATTATAAGCTATTGACCAAGTGCCAAATTGAAACCAACTGCCTGAAACATCTTGATTATCAAATCTGGTGTAATCTCCAAATAAATAACCAATCCTAGTAAGGTCACCTCCTAATTGTCCTAATGCATTAACAAACAAAGGCAATTGATTTTGAACATATACTATTGATGCATTCATATCTGCTACAGTATATTCAGGCTCGTTTTCTATCTCGGTATTAATTGTGTTGTTTTCGCAAGAAAAGAATACACTACTTAGTAAAAAAACTAAAAGAATCTTGTTTTTCATAATTATAATTTTTTGATGGTTAATAGGCTGTAGAAATGTGTACATTTTTCTACTTTTTACGAGACTAAAATTAGTAGCACCGTAATAAAAAAACAAACTATTGTAGTCGATATTTATAAAAACGAAGATTGAATTTATAAATTTGAACTAATACAAATTAAGTTTAACTTGTTTATTATAAGTGATTTGCGAATAAAAAGATGCAATTTTGTAAAATTACTTACGCAAAATAGTAGTTGCCATTTTTTTACCCAATTCTACACCCCATTGGTCGTAACTAAAGATATTCCAGATAACACCTTGCACAAAAATTTTGTGCTCATACATCGCGATTAGCATACCTAATGTGTAAGGAGCAAGTTGTTTAAATAAAATGGTGTTTGAAGGTTTGTTGCCGGCAAAAAAATTATACTTATTCGCTACATCGGTTTTGTAGGTTCCTTTCATCAAGGCAGTAGATTGTGCATAAAAATTTGCCATTAACAGATTGTGATGTAGTTTGTTATCAAAAAGTGGTTGATTGAAACCAATAAAATCTACCGGAGCAATCTTTGTTCCTTGATGCAACAATTGCATAAAAGCGTGTTGGGCATTGGTTCCGGTGCTTCCCCAAACTATGGTTCCGGTTTGGTATGTAACTGGATTTTCGTTGCGATCTGTACTTTTCCCGTTACTTTCCATCGAGGCTTGTTGCAAGTAATCTACAAAATAGTGTAAGTATTGCGAATATGGAATAACGGCTTCGGTCTCAAAATCAAAAAAATTAGTGTACCATATAGAAAGTAACGCCATTAAAACCGGTATGTTTTCAGAAAATGGTGCATTTTTAAAATGAGTATCCATCTTGTAAGCACCTTGAAGTAAGGATTCAAAGTTTTTATAACCGATGGCACAACAAGTAGAAAGTCCTACTGCACTCCACAAAGAAAATCTTCCTCCTACCCAATCCCACATCGGGAAAATATTTTCGGAATAAATACCAAATCCTTCAGCTTCTTTTTTATTTGCCGTAACCGCAACAAAATGGCGTTCGATATCTAATTGTGTTGCTTTTTGCAAAAACCATTGTCTTATTGTATTGGCATTTGCCATGGTTTCTTGAGTAGTAAAACTTTTAGATACTATTATAAATACAGTGGTTTCGGGCTTTATTTTTTTTAAAATTTCTTGTACATGGTCGCCATCTACATTAGATATGTAATGTATGTTTAAATGATTTTTATAAAAAGACAATGCGTTGGTTACCATTTTGGGACCCAAATCGCTTCCGCCAATTCCTATATTTACAACATCGGTAATTTTTTTTCCGGAAAAACCGGTCCATTTTCCTTTGATAATATGATTCGAAAAGCGTTTCATTTTCCGAAGCACTTTTTTAACCGAATACTTCATCTCACCAAAATCCCGTAACTTTGTATGCAACACGGCTCTATCTTCGGTTTTATTTATTTTTTCTCCCGAAAATTGTGCTTCTATAGCTTCTTGTAACTTACATTCTTCGGCTAATTGAAACAATAAATCTTTGGTTTGTTGCGTGATGCGATTCTTTGAATAATCTAACTGAACGTCTTCAAGTGTAACCGAAAATTGCTTTTTACGGTCTAAATTTTCAGCAAATAAATCTACCATATGCTCGTGTTTTATTTCTTCAAAATGATGTTTAAGTTTTCTCCAAGCTTCTGTGGTTGTAGGATTTACTGAAGGAAATGACATAAGGTTAATTGTTACAGGGATTGTTTTTGATAGTATTTAATTAATCCGTCTATTGGTCTGCGAACTATTTTGCCCAGACTAAGGTGGTACGGTTTCATAGCATCTTCAATTATTTCTTTAGAGAAATGAGCGATAGAGCCTATAAAATGAATAGGAACTTGTTGCGCTTCTTTATAGCAAAGGATTCTTGATTTGATAAAATTATTGATTCCTTCGGAAAGGAGTTTATAAAAATATCCGTTCATCTCTTCATTTGCAAAAATAAATTCTGCAAAAGAAGCTAAATATGTATTAGGATTTGGCTCTTTGTATAGATGCCGTTTAATTGAATCGGTGTTTAAATCAAATTTTTTTTTGAACGATTCTCTAAGTTCTGTAGGCATTCTGTTATAGAAGTAATCTCTAATTAATCTTTTACCATAATAATTGCCACTTGCCTCATCCATAATAATATACCCCAGTGAGGGAATTGCCAGATGAATTTTATTACCGTCGTAATAACAACTGTTGGAACCGGTACCTAAAATACATACTATTGAGGGTTCTTTTGTTATGGCGTGTACAGCAGCTAAGGTGTCTTCTTTTACTGTTATTGTTGCGTTTACAAAAATATCTTGTAAAATGTTTTTCAATATTATTGAAGGAGCTGCCGTACCGCAACCGGCACCATAAAAATCTAATCTCGTAATTTTTTTTGCAACCGATAGTAATGCTTTGTTTTCTAAAATCCTGTTTGTTAAAACTTTACGAGGTAATACTGCAGGGTTTAAGCCTTTGGTACGAGTCTTTAAGATAATCTCTTTGTTATTATCTAAAACAACCCAGTCGCATTTTGTTGACCCTCCGTCTGTAAAAAGTAACATAATTTAAATTGTAGCAATGTATGCGGTTAAATCTACCAATTTTGAAGAGTATCCGTATTCGTTATCGTACCAAGCTATGAGTTTAAAAAAGTTATCGTTTAAGGCAATTCCTGCATTGGCATCAAAATTACAGGTATGTTCTTCCGAAACAAAATCTTGAGAAACCACGGGATCTTCAACGTATTTTAATATTCCTTTTAAATGGGTTAAAGCCGCATTTTTAAAAAGTTGCTTCACTTCTTCGTAGGTTGCTCCTTTTTTGGTTCTAACGGTTAAATCTACCACCGAAACATCGGCTGTAGGCACTCTAAACGCCATACCGGTTAACCTACCTTTTAATTCGGGTATTACTTTGGTTACTGCTTTAGCTGCGCCTGTGGTTGCCGGAATGATATTATTTATGGCACTTCTTCCTAAACGATAATTTTTTATAGAAGGTCCATCTACCGTCAATTGTGTTGCCGTAGCAGCGTGAACAGTGGTCATTAATCCTTCTACAATTTCCAATTTGTCATGAATTACTTTTGCCATTGGTGCCAAGCAGTTTGTTGTACACGAAGCATTAGAAACGATGGTATCTTCAGGTTTAATTTGGGTATGATTTACACCCATTACAAACATAGGAGCGGTTTTAGACGGAGCCGAGATAACCACTTTTTTTGCTCCGGCTTTAAGGTGTGCCGAAGCACTATCTATTTCTTTAAAAATTCCGGTGCAATCCAATATTATTTCGGCGTTTGCTTCATTCCATTTTAAATTTTCGGGATTTCTTTCTGCTGTTACTCTTATGGTTTTTCCGTTCACTACCAAATTTCCGTTTTGAACAGAAACTTCCCCTTTAAAAGCTCCGTGTACCGAATCGTATTTTAGCAAATACGCCAGATGTTCTACATCCAATAAGTCGTTTACCGCAACCACTTCTACTCCGGGATGTTGCACTGCGATACGGAAAGATAATCTTCCTATTCGTCCAAATCCGTTAATTCCTATTTTTGTCATAATTATATATTTCTTTTTATTTTCTTATATCGAAACAATTTCTGCGACACGCAGTAACGCTCTATCTATCTCGTTTTCACCTTGAATTGTTTTAGCAAAAGGAACGGCTACTACTTTAGAATTATGAATACCAATCATACAATCTTTTTTTCCTTCTAATAAAGCATCGATTGCAGCTACTCCCAATTTACTTGCTAAAACTCGATCGTAACAACTTGGAGTTCCTCCACGCTGAATGTGACCAAGAACCGTTACTCGCACTTCGTATTCTTTTAAATTTTCTTCGATGTATTTTGCTACTTGAAAAATGTTTTTTCCTATTTCATCTCCTTCAGATACAACAACTATTGAAGATGATTTACCCGATTTTTTGCTTTTTCGTAAAGAACTAACCAAATAATCCTTTCCTAAATCTTGTTCGGGGATAATAATGGCTTCGGCTCCGGCTCCTATTCCAGCACTTAAGGCAATGTCTCCGGCATTACGCCCCATTACTTCAACGAGAAATAATCGGTTGTGCGAATTTGCGGTATCTCTAATTTTATCAATGGCTTCTACTACGGTATTTAAAGCCGTATCGTAACCTATGGTAAAATCGGTGCCATTTATATCGTTATCGATGGTTCCGGGAAGTCCGACAATGGGAAAATCAAATTCTTCGTTAAAAACTTTGGCTCCTGTAAATGTACCGTCGCCTCCTATCACCACAAGAGCATCTACCGATGCATCGATTAATTTTTGATGTGCTATTTTGCGTCCTTCTTTTGTTCTAAATAAGGAAGAGCGTGCCGATTTAAGCATCGTACCTCCTCTGTTAATTATGTTTTTAACCGAACGTGCATTTAGCGGTATAAAATCGCCTTCAATAAGTCCTTGATAGCCTCTGTAAATACCAATACATTCTAAATTATTATATGCCGATGCACGCACAACGGCACGTATGGCTGCATTCATACCGGGCGAATCGCCACCACTTGTTAATACACCTATTTTTTTAATTTTTCTGTTTTTCATTTGGATAGCTAAAATAATACTATTTTATACAGTTTTCATAATTTGTTTTATTTTTTTTTGAATTTAAGTACTTGTTTAATTAATCCGAAAAATTCACGGAATTTTAAAACAACTAAGTGCCACCGACAATTTTTTATGTTTTGTAAACACCCAAATGAGACACTTAAAAAATACGTATTTCTACGCATTGTAAAGTGTTTAAATACCCACTACATTTGAAATATAACAAATTTTAAGTACTCGATGTTTTTTGGGGATTAATCTTTCGATGCTTTGATAAAAGAATATTGTTATGTTAGGTTTTAAAAAAGTGCTTCTTTTCTTCTGAAGCACTTTTTTTTATTTACTTTTTTATTACCATCTAATAATAGCACTTCCCCACGTAAAACCACTACCAAAGGCAACCAAAACAACCAAATCGCCTTCGTTAATTTTACCTTCTTCCCAAGCTTCGGTTAACGCAATAGGAATAGATGCCGCTGTCGTATTTCCGTATCGTTGTATGTTGTTATAAACCTGTGAGTCGTCTAATTTAAATTTACGCTGAATAAATTGAGAAATCCGCAAATTTGCTTGGTGAGGAATTAACATATTTATATCACTTACACTAAGATTATTGCTGTGTAGTCCTTCATTAATAACTTCCGAAAACCGAACAACAGCATTTTTAAATACAAATTGTCCGTTCATATACGGATAGTACGAAACATCATTTGGGTCGTTATCGGCTACAATATCACTCACCCATCTGTTTCCCATTCCGGGGGCTTTAAGTACCAACTCATCTGCGTATTTTCCTTGCGAATGAAGATGCGTAGAAAGTATTCCTTTATCGTCTTCACTCCTACTTAAAACCACAGCTCCGGCACCATCACCAAAAATTACCGAAATCCCACGCCCTCTAGTGGTTTTATCCAATCCGTACGAGTGTAATTCGGCTCCAATAACCAAAATATTTTTATACATTCCGGTTTTAATAAAGTTATCGGCAACCGAAAGTGCATAAATAAAGCCAGAGCATTGATTTCTAATATCTAAGGCTCCTATGGTTTTAATATCGAGAGCTTCTTGTACAAAAACTCCGGGACCGGGAAAGTAATAATCGGGGCTTAATGTAGCAAAAACGATAAAATCAATTTCATCTTTATCTATTCCGGCTCTCTCTATCGCTATTTTCGCAGCCTTAACGCCCATTGTTGTCGTAGTTTCGCCTTTACTTTTTTCTGCCCAGCGACGTTCTTTAATTCCGGTACGTTCTTGAATCCATTCATCATTGGTGTCCATCATTTTAGACAAGTCATCATTTGTTATTATATTATCCGGTACATACTTTCCAAGACCTATTATTTTTGAAGTGTACATAGTATTTTTATTTTAAGTGCCGAAAGGTACATATTTAACTTCAAATTTAAACAAAAGATAAAAAGATATTTAGTTTCGAATTATACCTATTCGTCAAAATATGCCATCTTGTCATTTTGATGATTTTGGTATTTTCTTTGTCAGTGAAAAAACAAAAAAAAATAATAAAACAACAATAAAAAATACCATTATGAGTAAAGGAACTATTAATGTAGCGGTAGAAAATATATTCCCGTTAATAAAAAAGTTTTTATATAGCGACCACGAAATATTTTTACGCGAATTAATTTCGAATGCAACCGATGCAACTTTAAAACTAAAACATTTAATCCGCATAGGAGAAGCCAAAATAGAAAATTACAACCCCATCATTGAAGTAAAAATAGACAAGGATAAAAAAACACTTCATATCATAGATCAAGGAGTGGGAATGACTCAAGAAGAGGTTGAAAAATACATTAACGAAATCGCCTTCTCCGGAGCCGAAGAATTTTTAGAAAAATACAAAGATAAAAAAGCAGACGATGCCGGTATTATAGGACACTTCGGGCTTGGTTTTTACTCGGCTTTTATGGTTGCAGATAAAGTGGAAATTATAACAAAAAGCTACAAAGAAGATGCTCCTGCTGTACATTGGGAATGTGACGGCTCACCAAATTATACCTTAGAAAAAGCAAAGAAAAAAGAAATCGGCACCGAAATAATCTTGCATATTGCAGAAGATTCTACCGAATTTTTAGAAGAATCTCGTATTAGCCAACTACTTTTAAAGTACAACCGTTTTATGCCGGTTCCTATTAAGTTTGGAACGCGTACCGAAACACTTCCAAAACCTGAAGGAGCTAAAGAAGATGACCCTGCTCCTACTAGGGAAGTGGACAACATCATCAATAATCCAAATCCTATTTGGACAAAAAAACCAAGCGAGTTAAAAGATGAAGATTATTTGGCTTTTTACAGAGAACTTTATCCTATGCAACTGGAAGAACCGTTGTTTTGGATTCATCTTAACGTAGATTATCCTTTTAATCTTACCGGAATCTTATACTTCCCTAAAATAACGCAGGACATTAGTGTACAAAAAGATAAAATTCAACTTTATCAAAATCAAGTATTTGTAACCGACAATGTAGAAGGTATTGTTCCCGAATTTTTAACCATGCTTCGAGGCGTGATTGATTCGCCCGATATTCCGCTAAATGTTTCCAGAAGTTACCTACAAGCCGATGCTGCTGTTAAAAAAATATCGAACTACATTACACGAAAAGTAGCAGATAAACTAAAAAGTTTATTTAATAAAGACCGAAAAGACTTTGAAAGTAAATGGAACGATATTAAAGTGATTATTGAATACGGAATGCTTACCGAAGACAAATTTTTTGAAAAAGCACAAGCATTTGCACTATATCCAACCGTAGATGAGACGTATTATACTTTTGATGAACTACTCGAAAAGATTAAAGACAATCAAACCGATAAAGATGGTAAAACCGTGCTATTATATGCCTCTAATAAAGACGAACAACACGCTTATATTGAAGCGGCAAAAGAAAAAGGCTACGAGGTATTGTTATTAGACTCGCCTATTGTGTCGCATCTTATTCAAAAATTAGAACACAAAAAAGAAAACATCACTTTAGCACGAGTAGATGCAGATCACATCGAAAACTTAATAAAAAAGGAAGATACACAAACATCTAAATTAAGCGATGAAGAAAAAGAAACACTTAAAAAAGTGTTGGAGGAAGTCATTCCGCAAGAAAAATTTAGTATTCAGCTAGAAGCGATGGACAGCAATGCCAATCCGTTTATCATCACCCAACCCGAATTTATGCGCCGTATGAAAGAGATGCAACAAACCGGTGGTGGTATGTTTGGTATGGGCAATTTCCCCGAAATGTATAATTTGGTTGTAAACACCAATAGCGAACTTATTTCGAATATTTTACAAACCAAAACCAAAAAGAAAAAAGAACGCTTAATCAATCAAGCCTTAGATTTAGCAAAACTATCGCAAAACTTACTTACCGGTAAGGAGCTTACTTCCTTTATCAAACGAAGTTATGAAATGATTAAATAAGGTTTACCTAAAGTCTAAACCAAACAGGTTATTTACACTTTTGAAAATTTTGATATCTAAGTTTATAATTTAACTAAATAAATAGGGAAAATATATGGGAGAAGATTTTTTTTATCCAAATAGACATTAACAAGTATCTAAAAAAATAAACAAAGAGGACACATAAAACTATCGACCGACGAAATAATGAAAATTGTAAAAAAGCTAAAAACAATTATACCGAACACGAGTACAATATAGTTCAATTTCAAGTTTTCTCATTGAACTATTTTCACTCTGTAACTGCGCTATATAAAACAGTTTTTGACTATTTTATATTAAGAACAGGTATAGCTTTTCCGATAAGTACTTTTTAAAATCTATTTTGGAAATTTTTAAAAAAAATATGCTAAAATCTTGTTTTTGGCTTAATTATTGGTATTTTTAGCAAGAAAATATTTAGTAACTAAACTTTAATAAATTAAACCATGAAAAAATTAGTATCATTAGCCGTCTTTTCTGTTGTAATGCTGTTGGGTATTCAAACTGCCTCTGCGCAATCTGCCGATGAATTGGCAGCTAGAAAAAAACCCGAAGTAATAGCTAAAGCACAAGTAGCCGATTTATCTGAAAAATTAGAATTAAACGGCGATCAACAGCGAGCATTGTTTAGAGCAATTGTTGCAAAAGAAGTAAACTACAAAAAACACATTGCAGGAAAAAACATAAACAGTAAAGAAGTAATTGACAACAAGAAAAAATTTGATGAAAGTTATGTAGCTTCCGTTAAAAAAATACTTACGGAAAAACAATTTGCTATTTGGCAAAAAATGCAAAATAATTAGATTTGTCTAATAAAAATAAAAAGCCCCTTTCTTAAAGATTGGGGCTTTTTTTGTATCTTTACAGTATGGCAAAGAGTAAAAACAAAAGTGCTTTACTTGAAGTGAAAGGTATTGTTGCACCTGCTTCTTTTAACAAAACCGTTGTCAAGAATTACAAAGAAAACCGAAAAAAAAATCCTTCTGCCGAAGAGCTGGTCGGTCAAATTCGTAAAGGCAATAAAACTGCATTAAGCAGAGCCATTACCATTATAGAAAGTACAGCTTATAAGCATCAAGAAAAAGCAAAAGCAATTATAAAAGGCTGTTTACCTTATAGTAATAAATCGGTTCGAGTTGGTATTACCGGAGTTCCCGGAGTGGGAAAGAGTACTTTTATAGAACAATTGGGAAAACTTCTTACCCAAAGAGACCATAAAGTTGCTGTATTAGCCATAGATCCCAGTAGCTCATTATCCGGTGGAAGTATTCTTGGAGACAAAACAAGAATGCAGGAGTTGGTAAAAGAAGAAAACGCTTTTATTAGACCGTCTGCATCCGGAGATTCTTTGGGAGGAGTTGCCAAAAAAACAAGAGAAGCAATTGTATTGTGCGAAGCAGCCGGCTTTGACACCATTATCATAGAAACCGTAGGAGTAGGACAAAGTGAAACCGTTGTACACTCAATGACCGATTTCTTTTTGTTATTAAAATTAGCCGGTGCAGGAGATGAATTGCAAGGAATTAAACGCGGTATTATAGAAATGGCAGATGCCATTGTTATTAACAAAGCAGATGGAGATAACTTAAAAGCCGCTCGACTTGCCAAAACAGAATTTAACCGAGCTTTACACCTTTATCCTGTAAAAGAAAGTGGTTGGACTCCAAAAACGCTTACTTGTAGCGCTCTAAAAAATCAAGGTATAAAAGAAGTATGGAGCATGATACAAGAATATGTAAAACAAACCAAAAACAACGGTTACTTTACTCAAAAACGTACCCAACAAAACAAGTTTTGGCTTTTAGAGACCATTAATAATGCTTTAAAAAATAACTTTTATAACAATGCAACAATTAAAAAAGAGCTATCAAACCAATTAAAAGCCATTAAAAATAACACCACCACACCTTTTGAAGCAGCCGAAGATTTATTAACTTCTTATTTTAAAAAATAATGTCCAAACTTCCTTTTCCTTTTCTAATTACTTCGGGTTGTTCTCCGGTCAAATCTATTACGGTAGAGGCTACATTATCACCATACCCTCCATCTATAACAACATCAACTAAGTTTTGCCATTTTTCATAGATAAGTTCGGGGTCTGTGGTATATTCTAAGATTTCGTCTTCATCTTTTATTGATGTAGAAACGATTGGATTGCCTAATTCTTGCACTAATAGTTGTACAATTTTGTTATCAGGCACACGAATACCCACTTCTTTTTTCTTTTTAAAAACTTTGGGAAGGTTGCTATTTCCAGGTAATATAAACGTATAAGGTCCCGGTAAGGCTCGTTTTAAAATTTTAAAAGTTGGTGTGTCTATTTGTTTAACATAATCGGACAAGTTGCTTAAATCGCTACAAATAAATGAAAAGTTTGCCTTATCCGGTTTAACTCCTTTTATTCGGGCTATTTTTTCCAAAGCTTTATTGTTTGTAATGTCACAACCTAAGGCATATACAGTATCGCTGGGGTATATTACAAGTCTACCGTTTCTTAATGCATCTACTACCTCTTTTATGCGTTTCGGGTCGGGATTGTCTTTGTATAATTTTATGAGTTTAGCCATTTTAGAATTAGATTATGATGAAATAAATTACTAAAAAAGTTAACTACCTCGAATAATTTGGAGCTTCTTTAGTAATGGTCACATTATGCGGATGACTTTCTTTTATTCCTGAAGCAGTTATTTTTACAAATTTAGCTGTATTTTTTAAAGTGGGAATATCTTTGGCTCCGCAATATCCCATTCCGGCGCGCAGACCTCCAATAAACTGTGTCATACTTTCAACCAACTCGCCTTTATAGGGTACTCGTCCTACGATACCTTCGGGAACCAATTTTTTAATATCGTCTTCCACATCTTGAAAATATCGGTCTTTAGAGCCTTTTTTCATAGCTTCCACACTTCCCATCCCACGGTAGGATTTAAACTTTCTACCTTCATAAATAATTGTTTCGCCCGGCGATTCTTTTGTTCCGGCAAGTAGCGAGCCTAACATTACACAATCTGCTCCGGCTGCTATTGCTTTTACGATGTCGCCGGTATAACGTACTCCTCCGTCGGCAATTACCGGAATTCCTGTTCCTTTAAGGACACTTGATACTTCCATTACGGCAGAAAATTGTGGAAAACCAACACCTGCAACTACTCTGGTGGTACAAATAGAACCGGGACCTATTCCTACTTTTACGGCATCGGCTCCGGATTCAACTAAATATTTTGCAGCTTGAGCCGTAGCAATATTACCAACTACAACATCCAATTCCGGAAAATTCTTTTTTATTTGCTTTAAAACCGTTACCACTCCTTTGGTATGTCCGTGTGCCGTATCTACAATAACTGCATCTACTTGTGCCTCCACCAGTGCTTGGGTGCGCTCAACAGCATCTGCTGTTACTCCTATAGCTGCAGCTACTCGTAATCTACCGTAACTGTCTTTATTGGCAATAGGCTTTTGGGTAACTTTGGTAATATCTCTAAAGGTAATTAGCCCTAATAACTTTCCGTTATCATCAACCACCGGAAGTTTTTCAATTTTATTTTGTTTTAAAATAATCTCCGCTTCTTGCAAAGAGGTTCCCTTACTTACGGTTACCAAGTTCTTGGAGGTCATCACTTCACGCAAGGGTTTGTCATTATTTTTTTCAAATCGCAAATCTCGGTTGGTAACGATTCCTATGAGTATTCCTTCCGGACTGGTAATGGGAATTCCGCCAATGCTGTATTCTTTCATAGTTTTTTTCGCATCTCCAACGGTGGCATCTTTAGGCAAGGTAACCGGATCGAGAATCATTCCGCTTTCGGCGCGTTTTACTTTTCTAACTTCATTGGCTTGTTGTGCTATGGTCATATTTTTATGCAAAACACCTATTCCACCTTCTCGTGCCATTGCCATTGCCATAGCACTTTCGGTAACGGTATCCATTGCAGCCGATAAAATAGGTACATTAAGGGTTATGTTTCTGGAAAACTTAGACTGTATAGAAACATCTCTTGGTAAAACTTCAGAATATGCCGGTATCAATAGTACATCGTCATATGTTAAACCCTCTCCTACGATTTTATTATTGTGTGCAGTCATGGCAATTAAATTTTGTTTTCGTTAACAATTGAAAACCGTTAGTAATTAATTGCAGGCAAATGTACTATTTTTTATTAGATAAATGTTGCATTTACTAATAGAACTTACGCTATATAAATCAGAATTTCATAGCTTTGAAATAAAGAATAGAACTGTTATCTAACATTATTTTGACCTGAAAAATAATCGGGATAGGTTCCTAACTGTTCCTTTTTTTTCAATGGCAGATTCATATAATTCATTTTATTTTTTATCAAATCATCCGGATTGAATTATTAATTTAATTTTGAATTTCTTCAACAGTTTGACATTCGCCAAGGTTTTTAAACAATGGCAAAAACTAATGTTACTTCAATAAAATTGAAGGTTTTAAAATTTTAACTTAATAAATCTTAAAAAAAGTTCTTCCTATTTCTTTTGTTTCAAATAAAGAATAATGGCTTTTCTTACATCACCGGCAGGTTCGGTTTCTTCGGGTCGGTAAACAGATAAAACACCTTTGTTATCAGGTGTTAAAAAAGGAATATCATACCCTTTTAATAAAAAATCACTAAAAGCAACATTATACGTTTTGTTAGAATTAATAAGCTTTCCGGCAATAAGCCAGTTACCTTGTTGGTCTTCGGTTACATTATAGCGTTGTAAGTAAGCTCCTTTTCCTCGTTTGGATTTTCCGTAATCCAGGACTTTTTTTAAAAGCTTTCCTTTTAGTGCTACTTTAACCACATTTCCGCCAAAGGGTAAAGCTCTAAAAATATCCATTCCCGAAACGGCTGCCGGTAGCATATCATCTACCCGAATAGAGCCTCCGTTTACCAATGCCGCATCTACATTGTTATTATATGCCCAAGCCATTGCCTGTGTTATAATATCGCCTAGATTTGTTTGAATACTTCGGCTGGCACTATCTGTTCCGTCAAGCGGACTTTTAGCCGTGTAAATTATTTCATTCGGGTCATCTATTATTTCTTTTATTTTTTCGTCTAACAAACCGGTCCATTTTCCGACAATTGCTTCAACTTTTGGGTCGGAAGCTACTTTGTCATCAATAAAAAACAGTTCTGAATCTCCTGTTAACGCTTTGGTATCAGTGTTGAAGGTAAAAGTGTGAATGTACATACTCTTTGCATTGGCATCGGCTTTTGCAATGGTGGTTTCTCCTTCTTTTACTAGCATCGCATTGTGTTCGTGACCTCCCATTATAAAAGGTATTTCGGATAACTGTCGGGCGAGTTCTTTGTCTTGTTCTATTTCTAAATGAGTAAGTCCTACAACAATATCTACTTTATCTTTTAGGTTATTGTAAGCTCTGTCGGCTTCTTTGTAGATATCTCCGTAATACACATAATCTTTAGGATTAGCCGGAAGTGTAACTCCTAAAAACCCTATTTTCACTTCCTTTTCACCCTCTCTTACAGAAATAATATAGGTGTCTGCAACTTCTAATGTATCATTAGGCTTTTGAATTTGAAACGGCACGGTATCGTTTTTTGTTAAGTGTCTTACATTTGAAGACATCCAAGGAAAAGTAGATTCGTTTAACCGTTGTTGAAATTCATTTTCCTTAATATCAAACTCGTGATTTCCAAAAGTTACCAAGTTAAAATACATAGCATTCATAACTTCAACCATGTGTTTTCCTTTTAGCCGTTCGTCATCTACTTTAATAGTTCCCAGTAAAGAAGGGTTTAAAAAATCGCCTGCCATAAACAAATAGGTGTTGGGATTTTCTTTAGCTATAGAATCTCGAACATGTGCAACTCTTGCCATACCTCCATAAGCACCACCTCCAAGCGGAGCTATTTCATAAACATCATTTACCTGAAGAAATTTAAAGGTAATTGACGAGTTGTCTTGCTTTCGATTTTTTTTTTCTTTACAACCCGATAATAAAACAGCAAATACGACAGTCATTAATAATATAGAGTTTTTTTTCATAATTAATCTAAGTTTTATAATTTGTTAGTGATAATTTAAAAATATTTTTGTTGCTTGGTTATGCGCACTTTCAAACGACATCGGGTTAATTCCGGTTTCAACTTTATGAGTTGTAAAATAGCTAAGCATTTTCTCTGTTGGCATATTGCCTGTTAATTCGTCTTTTGCCATTGGGCAACCTCCAAATCCTTGAATGGCTCCGTCAAAACGTCTGCAGCCGGCTTTAAAAGCTGCATCCACTTTTTCGTGCCATTTGGCAGGTGTGGTATGGAGGTGTGCGCCAAATTCAATTTGAGTAAACTCGGGTATTAGATTAGAAAACAGATACGTAATAATTTCAGGGGTAGAAGTACCCACCGTGTCGCTTAATGAAAGTATTTTTACTCCCATAGAAGCTAATCTCTGTGTCCATTCTCCAACTATTTCAACATTCCAAGGATCGCCATACGGGTTGCCAAAACCCATCGATAAATAGGCGACTACTTGTTTATTATTCGCATCTGCCAGATTGAGTATTTCGTTTAAAATTTCGATAGATTGTGAAATGGTTTTATGGGTGTTTCGCATCTGGAAATTTTCAGATATAGAAAACGGATATCCGAGATAGTCTACTTCTTGATATTGTAATGCATCGGTTGCTCCTCTTACGTTAGCAACAATAGCAAGCAACTTGGTTTGAGTCTGGGATAAGTCTAATCCGGCCAATACTTCTGCAGTATCTCGCATTTGTGGTATGGCTTTTGGAGAGACAAAACTTCCAAAATCAATGGTGTTAAAACCACAACCCAAGAGCGATTGAATGTATTGGATTTTCTTTTGCGTTGGAATCCAATCTTTTACCCCTTGCATGGCATCTCTTGGGCACTCTATAAGTTTTACTTTTTGCATTAGCCCAAAGATAGAAAGATTTCTATGAATTTTTAACTTCTGTTTTAAGATTGATGTTTCTCCGATAAAGATTTTATGATTTCGGTTTAATTTTAGCTGTTAATAAAGTATCTTAGTAGCCGGATTTTTAAAAACATTTTAAGTGGTATGAATAAAAAGCACATTGCGGTTGTTATGGGTGGTTACTCAAATGAATGTGAAATTTCGTTAGGTAGCGGTCAAACGGTTTGTGAAAATTTAGACAAAAATAAATATGCTGTTTATCCTGTTCATATTTTAAAAGAAGGTTGGTTTTATATTACTCCTCAAGGCGAAAAAATTACCATTAACAAACATGATTTTAGTTTTCAATTTGAAGATAAAATCATTCAACCCGATGCAGTTTATAATACCGTGCATGGTACACCGGGAGAAGACGGTATGTTACAGGCTTATTTCGATTTAGTAAAAATTCCGCATACCAGCCCGGATTTTTATCCGGCTGCACTAAGTTTTAACAAACGTGATTGTCTTACGGTTTTAAAGCAATTCGGGATAAAATGTGCCACTTCTTTTTATCTTAATAAAGGAGAATCATACCACATAAGTGAAATAATAAATAGAGTTGGGCTTCCTTGTTTTGTAAAACCCAATCGAGCCGGGTCAAGTTTTGGCATAAGCAAGGTAAATACCCTTAAAGAATTTGAGAACGCTCTAAATAAAGCTTTTACAGAAGACAATGAAATACTTATTGAAACCGCCCTTAACGGAATCGAAGTTTCAGTAGGTGTTTTTAATAATGGTAACAATATTACGGTGCTCCCTCCTACCGAAATTGTTTCTGAAAATGATTTTTTTGATTATGAAGCAAAATACTTGGGTAAATCTCAAGAAATCACACCGGCTCGTATTTCTGAAGAAGAAACTGCCTTAGTTAAAAAGGAGTCCAAACGCATTTATAAATTACTGAATATGAAAGGTATCACCCGGACCGATTTTATTATACAAGACGGAGTTCCTTATTTTATTGAAATTAATACCAATCCCGGATTATCGAAAGAAAGTATTGTTCCGAAGCAAGTGTTGGAAAGTGGGATGAGTCTAAGTGATTTTTTCAACATACTCGTTGAAAATGTAGTATCTTAGCAAAAGCTAAGAACTTCCGGGTGTTTAAAATGTTCGGAATTTCTTTTAAATCAAATAATTATAATTTATCAAACAGATGAAACGAGCTGTTTTTCCAGGATCTTTTGATCCCGTAACCGTTGGACACATTGATATCATTAAAAGAGGTTTATTGCTTTTTGACGAAATTATTATTGCCATTGGCGTGAATGCCGAAAAAAAATATATGTTTTCGTTGGAAGATCGAAAAGATCATATAGAGGCTACATTTAAAGATTATAAAAATATTATTGTAAAAACATACTCCGGCTTAACAGTAGATTTTTGCAAACAACAAAATGCACAGTTTATTCTTAGAGGGCTTCGCAATGCATCCGATTTTGCTTACGAACAAGCCATTGCTCAAACCAACACCCGGTTAAAAGAAATCGAAACCGTATTTTTAGTTAGCAATCCTTGTATTTCAAATGTTTCTTCATCCATTGTTAGAGACGTAATAAGAAACGGCGGCGACTATACCGCTATGGTACCTCGTAGTGTAACGCTATAATGTTTTAGTTAAAAAAGACACCAAAAAAAAAAAAAAACTCTTTACATATTTGCAAAGAGTTTGATTTTTAAAGCAAAATGTTTTCTACAAAGAAGCTATGTGCTTGGCGAGTTTAGATTTTAAATTAGCTGCTTTGTTATTATGAATGATGTTTCTTTTGGCTAATTTATCAATCATGGAAACAACTAATGGAAACATTTTTTCCGCCTCTTTTTTATCGGTAACTCCTCTTAATTTTTTAATTGCATTACGCGTTGTTTTGTGCTGAAAACGATTGCGTAAGCGTCTCACTTCATTACTTCTAATTCTTTTTAAAGCCGACTTATGATTTGCCATTCTTTGTTTTTTAAATTTTTGTAGTCCGTAGGGGAATCGAACCCCTGTTACCAGGATGAAAACCTGGCGTCCTAACCCCTAGACGAACGGACCATTTTTTATTTCAATGCGGATGCAAAAATACAACTATTTTTTAATGCAACAAGTCTTAAGCAAAAAATTTCAAAAAAAATTAATATGCCTTTGCAAAAATCACTCTTTGATTGGATGGTTTTCCAGTAACTATGCAGGTTCCGGCTTCTTTTTCTCCCGCTAACGGGATACATCTAATAGTTGCTTTTGTTTCATTTTTTATTCGTTCTTCCGTCTCAGGTGTTCCATCCCAGTGTGCCAACACAAACCCTCCTTTATGTATTAAAACATCTTTAAAGTCATCATAGGTATCTACTTTCGTGGTATGTTCTTTTCTATAATTTAGAGCTTTTTTCAATAAATTGGTTTGTATTTCTTGCATTAATTTTTCTACTTTGCCTACAACAGCATCCATTGGTACAAATTCTTTTTCCAGTGTATCTCTTCTGGCAAGTTCTGCCGTATTTTTTTCAATATCCTTAGGTCCAATCGCAATACGCACCGGCACTCCCTTTAATTCGTATTCGTTAAATTTCCACCCGGGTTTATGGGTATCTCTGTTATCAAACTTAACACGCAAACCTTTCTCTCTAAGTTCTTTTTGTAATTTTTCTGCCACTTTGCTTACTGCATCAAATTGTTCTTGATTTCTATAAATAGGCACAATTACTACTTGGTAAGGAGCTAAATTAGGAGGTAAAACCAGCCCGTTATCATCGCTATGAGTCATAATTAAGGCTCCCATCAACCGTGTAGAAACTCCCCAAGACGTTGCCCAAACATAATCCAATTTTCCGTCTTTGGCAGCAAATTTTACATCAAACGCTTTGGCAAAATTTTGCCCGAGAAAATGTGATGTTCCGGCTTGCAAGGCTTTTCCATCCTGCATTAGGGCTTCGATACAATATGTTTCTAATGCTCCTGCAAAACGTTCACTTTCGGTTTTTACTCCTTTTATTACCGGAATTGCCATATAATTTTCGGCAAAATGAGCATATACTTCAAGCATTTTTTCTGCTTCTTCAACTGCTTCTTGACGAGTCGCATGTGCGGTGTGTCCTTCTTGCCATAAAAACTCGGCTGTTCGTAAAAAAAGACGCGTTCGCATTTCCCAACGCACGACGTTTGCCCATTGATTAATGAGCAAAGGTAAATCTCGGTAGGACTGAATCCATTTTCGGTATGTATCCCAAATTATGGTTTCGGAAGTAGGGCGAACAATTAATTCTTCTTCCAATTTAGCATCGGGATCTACGATAACTCCTTTTCCGTTCGGGTCGTTTTTTAATCTATAATGTGTAACAACAGCACACTCTTTTGCAAATCCATCTACGTGGCTGGCTTCCTTGCTAAAGTATGATTTAGGTATAAAAACAGGAAAATAGGCGTTTACATGACCGGTTTCTTTAAACATTCTATCCAGTTCGGCTTGCATTCTTTCCCAAATCGCATATCCGTACGGCTTAATTACCATACAACCTCTTACTCCGGAGTTTTCGGCTAAATCGGCTTGGATAACCAATTCGTTATACCATTTTGAATAATCTTCGCTTCGTTTTGTTAAATTCTTTGCCATAGTCTTGGGTTTGGCACAAATATTGTGTATTTTAGGTTAAATAGATTTTGTTTCGGCAAAACTAACTATTTTTATACTGTTCAACAATTAAAATGCCGTTGTTATGAAAACCTTTTCAAAAAATATTAAAAAAACATCATTGGTTTTGCTTATAGGTGTTATAGCACTATTGCTAAGCTCCTGTGCAAGCACAAAAAGCAACTACACAACATCAGACGGTATATACGTTTCTGAAACTCGCTCGGAAATTCCTTCTGAAAATAATAATGATACCAATAAAGATAAATCAAGTTATTATAAAGAATACTTTAGGTCTAAAGAGTTGACTTTTAAAGATGTCTTAAAAGATGATAACAAAAGTGCTATTTTTACCGATATAGATGCTTATAAAACAGTCGAGACAACAGATGAAGACGGAAATATTATCATAGAAGAAAAAACCTATGATGATGAATACGGTTATGGTGCTTGGGGTAACAACACAGAAACAGTAGATATTAATATCTACACCGGCGGTTGGAACAACTGGGGATGGGGAAATCCTTATTGGGGCTTCGGTTGGAATAATTGGGGATGGGGAAATCCTTATTGGGGTTTTGGTTGGAATAACTGGGGATGGAACAATTGGGGTTTTTTTAACCCTTGGATATACAATGGCTGGTGTGGCGGTTGGTATGGTGGCTGGCACAACTGGGGTTGGAATGCCCCACTCCATTATAATAACGGATTTGCCTTTCATAGAGGAAGAAGAAATGCAAGTTTTTACGGAAACCGAACAGCCTACCGTAGCAATACACGAGGCAGAACAACCGCTTCAAGAGGAAACTATCGTGGAAATTATTCTAGAAATGAATCGGTTCGTAGAGGAAATCGTGGTACTTTTTCAAGAGATAATTCAAGAATAAACAGAGGAAGATCTTCCAACGGTACGGTTAACAGAGGAAGACCCTCTAACACAACAGTAAACAGAGGAAGACCCGGCTCATCTAATCGTGGAAACCGTATTAACCGAAATCACTCCCGTTCTCGTTCCGGAAGTTTTAGAGGAGGTTCTCGTTCGGGAAGTTTCAGAGGAGGTGCATCACGAGGTGGCGGCTTTAGAGGCGGTGGCTCAAGAGGTGGCGGTCGCGGAAGGCATTAAATCAAACAATTACATTAACATTTTAGACTCTTATAAATGAAAAGAATATATATTTTCTTACTCATCTTGGGCATGATTGTGCCAAAAAGCAACGCTCAGGACATCACAGATGCACTACGATACAGCACCGAAAGCGTTATCGGAACCGCTCGTTTTAATGCAACGGGAGGTGCTTTTGGTAGCCTTGGAGGTGACCTGTCTGCAATAGCAATAAACCCGGCAGGCAGTGCAGTATTTTTAAAAAACGGTTCTTCTATATCATTTGATGTAAATAACACAAAAAATACCGCTTCTTATTTCAATACTCAAAGCAATGTAAATAACACCAACGCCAATTTTAATCAAGCCGGTTTTGTATTTGTCTTTAACACACAAAAACAAAATTCGGATTGGGATAAAATAACTATTGGACTCAACTACCTTACTACTCAAGATTTTGATCAAGACCTTTTTGTCAAAGGTATCGGCAATAGTTCTATTGGAAATTTCTTTGTGCAAAAAGCACAAGGAGTTCCGTTAAATTTACTTCAATTACAAGGAGGTGAAACAATACAAAGTCTATACAGTTATCTCGGAGAAAACTATGGCACCAACGAGCAAAATGCATTTTTGGGTTATCAAGGGTTTATCTTTGATCCTGTTGAACCCGACAACCCGGATAATAGCATATATACTTCAAATATTGCAAACGGTACTTTTAACCAAGAGTACAGTTATATCACACGTGGTTTTAACGCAAAATATACTTTTAACATTGCAACACAATACAAAAAGAAATACTATTTTGGAATAAACTTAAACTCGCACAGTATTGATTATTCACAATTTTCTTTTTTAAGAGAAAGTAATAATAACGCCGGAAGCACCGTAAACTATGTTGGGTTTGAAAACACTTTGCAAGTTATAGGTAATGGATTTTCGGCTCAAGCCGGAATTATTGCCAAAATAACTCCCGAGTTTAGAGTAAGCGCTACTTATACCACTCCAACTTGGTTAACTATAAGTGAAGAAACCACTCAGTTTTTGGAAACCGAAAGAATAAACGGGACCAATACAGAGTTTTTAGCCATCAATCCGAGAACTGTCAATGTTTTTTATGATTATAGATTACAAACACCGGGGAAAATTGGAGCCGGAATAGCCTATGTTTTCGGAACACAAGGTTTTATAACCGTTGACTACGAATATAAAGATTATTCCAATATCAAATTTACTCCTCAAACCGATAGTTATTTTGCTGTCCAAAATACACTTATAAACAATACTCTTCAAGCTGCTTCTACTGTACGTGTAGGCGGAGAATACAAATATGAGCGATGGAGTTTTAGAGGCGGATTTAGGTTTGAAGAAAGTCCTTATAAAAATACCGATATCTTGGGTAATACCACCGTTTTATCGACAGGATTGGGCTATGATTTTGGAACAATTTCTTTAGATTTATCTTATTCCAAATTGTCTCAATCTCGTAACCAGCAGTTATACAACGTTGGTTTGACTTCTGCAGCGACAATAGATTCTAACACAAACACCTTTGTTCTCACATTGGGTTATAACCTGTAAAAACTATTGTTAAGTAAAAAATCCCGATAACTATTTCGGGATTTTTTTTAATTTCAATTCCTTTTTAAAAACTAAAAAAATTGTTTGCTCCAACCGTAATTAATAGTTATTTTTGCCGAGCATTTTTCGGGATGTGGCGCAGTCTGGTAGCGTATACGTCTGGGGGGCGTAGGGTCGCAGGTTCAAATCCTGTCATCCCGACAAGCACGATAAGCGATGTGAAAGCATCGCTTATTTATTTTACAAGCGTACAAAACTTGTTTTGTTAAGCAAAGGAAAATAAATAAGCAAGATACCGAAGGTATCGCTTATGGTATTTGCAAACAATGCGATGTAATTAGGATTATCTAAATCCTAACTCATTGTTAAGCAAAGGAAATTAAATAAGTAAGATACCGAAGGTATCGCTTATGGTATTTGCTTGATAAGTTAGTGTCATCTTCTTTGCAGATAAAATATAGTGGTACATAAGCATCTGAAACTACTTGTTTAATATTTCTTTAAATTGATAAAACACCCTGTCTATTAATCTTAAATCTTCGGTAATTATTTCTGCAACTCCTTGCATTTCTTGTTTAAACTCAATTTCCTTATTGTACGTTGTTACTAGCTTTTTGGGTAAAGAAACATCTATTAGATATAAACCTTCTTCATTCGGAACAAGTGAAATGTCTTTTACTTTTCCTTTTAGTACTCCGTATTCATTATTCGGATAATTACTTAATTTTATATTTACATCCTGTCCTATTTTTACTTTACCTGAGTTTAAAGCCGGTGCTCGAACTTTACAGATGTAAGATGAATGATTCTTTGGAATTATCGTAAACACAAAATCTCCACTGTTAATGGTTTGGTTTTTATTCCATATTTTCATAAATGAAACTTCTCCTTCAATGTTAGATTTAAACAAATATTTTGATTCCCAGTCTTTTATTGCTGTTCTTAATTTATCTAAAGACTGTATCACATTTTTAAGAAGATTAATTTCATTTCTTGTGTTTTCTATAGATGTCTGTTTTTTTAAGTTGCTTGTACTACTGATATTCTCTTTTATTTGAGATATTGATACATTCATATTCTTATAACTCCTTTCAGCTTGTAGATATTCCAGCTTCTTATTTTCGTATTCTTGAGCAGAAATAACACCTTTGTTATACAATGTTTCTGTTCTTTCTAAATCTTTACGTTTAAATAATAACTCTTCTTCATTTAATTCTTTTTGATTTTTTAGTGTTTGTAATCGGTACCTTAATTGAGATAAAGCATATTTATTTGTTAAGTCATTGTTTAAAAAAGATTGTGATTTTTTATTTAAATCATATTGAATGTAATTATTTTCAAATAATGAAAATTCGTTTTCAATATCTCCCAAGAAAAGCATAGGTAAACTGTCCAATGGAAAGTAAAAAGACGATTGGTTTACTTTTAAAGTATCTAAAATAGACTTTAGAAATAAAACATCTTTAAAGTTTGCTGTATTTTCAATAAGAGCCAAAGGTGTATTCGGTTTTACATTTTGGTAATTTTTAACAAATAAAGAATCTATTTTACCTGTTACTCTTGCATACTCTTTTTGAGGTGGGATTTCTGTAGTTAAAACTGCTTGTGCAGTAACAATATCGGGATATTTTATTAACCAAGTCAGAAAAAATATACAACCAATAAACACTAATAAAATAGTATTTCCCCATCTAAAAATTGATTTTGGTGGCTCTGAAAGCACATCTCTAACACCTTCACTATAAATAGTTAGTTCTTCTAGTGTTTCTTCTTTCATATTAATTGCCCAATTCTAATTGATTTTTAACCAACTCATAATATTTGCCTTTTTTTACGGTTAATTGTTCATGATTTCCTTGCTCAACAATTTCGCCGTTTTCTAAAACAATAATATTGTCTGCGTTCTTTACTGTACTTAAACGATGAGCTACAATAATCGTTGTTCTGTTTTTTATAAACTCATTTAGATTTTCCATAATAACCTTTTCATTATTAGCATCTAAAGCACTTGTTGCTTCGTCAAAAAAAACAAAAAACGGATTTTTATAAACAGCTCTGGCAATCATAATGCGTTGTTCTTGTCCACCACTTAAACGAATACCGGAAGTTCCTAACTCTGTATTGTACTTATTTGGTAATTTTTGTATAAATGGATCGATATTAGAAATAAATGAAGCGACTTTTAATTTTTCTCTGTCAATTATTTCGTTTTGTTCAGATTCAGATATATTACCTGCAATGGTATCATTAAAGATAAAAGTATCTTGCATTACTGCTCCACAATTTTTTCGCCAAAAATCGTTATGTATATTTTTTAAATCATCGTCGCCTATTTTAATAATCCCTTTTGTAGGCTCATTAAATTTTAAGAGTAATTTTAATAAGGTTGTTTTACCACTACCACTTGCTCCAACTATAGCTGTAGTTTTCCCTTGTGGAATGATACAGTTAATATTTTTCAACACAAAAGGAGTTGATTTTCCGCCATACCTGAAGAATAAATCTTTTATGATAATATCTTTATTATTTGGTAACTCTTTTACTTTTTTATCTTTTGTTGCGTCTTCATCCTCTTTAGAATGTACTTGCCAAAGTCGTTCTAAACTAATTTTTGCATCTTGCCAAACTTGTATAAAACCTATAAAGTTACCCAAGGGTAAATTTAATTGACCAACAATATATTGTATTGAAAGCATCATACCCAAAGTAATATTTCCTTGTACAACAGCTGTTGCCGATAAAAAAGTGATGGTAATATCCTTTAATTGATTAATTGAACTTGAACCAATTGATTGATATTGTGCTAATTTTAAAGAACTAATCGATGTTTTAAAAAGGCTTATCTGTATTTGTTCCCATTTCCACCGATTTTTTCTTTGTGAATTATTAATCTTTATTTCCTTAACACCATTAATTATTTGAACAAGCGAGGTTTGGCTGTCTGATAATTCATCAAAACGTTTAAAATCTAATTCTGCTCTACGTTTTAAAAAGAAAAATGTCCAGCCAACATAAAGAGTTGCACCAATAATAAAAACAAAAAATATTGTGAGGTTATAAAATGCTAAAACAAAATTAAAAACTACAAATATTACTATAGAGTATATCATACTAAAAGTAGATGATGATACAAAATTTTGTATTCTATTATGGTCTTGTATTCGTTGTAAATGCTCACCTGTATTTCTAGTTTCAAAAAAGGACATAGGTAGTTTTAACATTTTATATAAAAAGTCTGAAATCATTTTTATATGAAACCTACTTGTAATATGTAGCAACAACCATTCTCTAAATATTTGTACAATAGTTTGTGATGCAAATAATACTAATTGAGCAATAAGTATAATATAAATAAATGGTATGTTTTGCGTATTCACACCAACATCTACTATTGATTGCATTAAAAAAGGCAACATAAATTGTATTGCCGTACCAACCAATAAACCGATAAAGAGTTGATAAATTAATTTTTTATAAGGTCTGGCATAAGGTAATAAAAAAGAAAAACCTTTTGTTTTTGATGTGTCCTCCTCCAAACTATAGAATTTTGTATTTGGTTCTAACAACAAAACAAAACCATTGCCATCGCTTGTATTAGTCCATGCTTTTGCAAAATCTTTGTGTGAATATTCTAATAAGCCCTGAGCGGGATCTGCAACATATATTTTTGTTTTACTTGTTTTGTAAACAACCACAAAATGCTTTTGTCGCCAAGGAACTATAAAAGGAGTTGGTGCTTCGGTAACTAAACTTTCTAAATTTATGCGCATACCAAGTGTACGCATCTCGATAATTTCGGCAGCATCTGCTATACCTGCCATAGTAACACCTTGACGAGTAATACTTGCCTTGTCTCTTAAAAATTCCCTTGAAAAATTTTTGCCGTGAAATTTAGCTACCATTCTCAAGCAGGTAGGACCACAATCTCGATAATCCAACTGCCTAAAAAACGGGAATTTTTTTTTTGCCATTTAAGAAAAATTAATTTGGTAGTATGGATTTAGATAATTTGGTTAGTTTATTTTTGTATAGATAGTTGTTGTTATAGAAAATGGCTTCTATATTTTTAAGGGCATCTAAATCGTCTAACGGATTATCATTCAACACTAAAAAATCTGCATTTTTACCCGTTTGTATTGTTCCGTAATTTCCGTTAAAAAATTCTGCAAAGTTTACGGTTGTCATTTTAAGTATATCATAATTGTCTAATCCTGCATTTTTTAATAATCTCATTTCTCCAATCATTCCAAAACCGGGAACCATATATTTTGAAGAACTATCCGGACTTAATATCATTTTAATATCCAATTCGTTCATCTTTTTTATGACTTGGTATTTTTCTTCCAATTTTTTTAATTCATTTACTACTTCTTCTTTATAGGCTGTATCTCCCAACTTTTCTCTATATTTTTTAGTATTGGCAATCCAATTATCAATTGTTTTTTGTGAGATAAATTTCATACCGGGTCGGTTGCGTAATTCTTCGTAAGAATACCTACCGGAACCAACGCTATACCAACTTAAAGTCGGGCAAATAAAAATATTTTTTTCTTTAATGTTTTTTAATCTGTCTTCTAGTAATTTTGGTTCTATATTGGTTAAACCTCCAAGATGTTCAAAAGAAGTGTAATTTGAGTTAAATAGTGTTTTATCTGTAATGTTTTTTAGAAAATGTCCGCCAAGAACAACACCATTAACCTTACAAATACTATCCAATTTTTTAAAAAGTTCTTCATCTTTTATGCTTAATATTTTAATAAAATCAAACTTTTTTTCTTTAACGTTTTTTACAAATTCGGCTAATTGGGAAACTGTAAATTGATGTTTTCTGTGTATTGGTGGCGATGACAAATACATTTTTGGATAAATAGAGCTTACGGTATTATATTTTTCTTTCCAATCAATATGGTTCCAATTTCCACGCATAGATCTTATTTTTGTAACACCATTAATTAATTGTAATGTCAGTAATTTCTTAAGTTCATTTTCATCTTTAGGTAGGTGTACATGTGCATCAGACAATGCCGGTAAAATAAATTTTCCATTTGCATTAATAGTGTGTTCAACGCTATTAAATTGTTTGGCATCAGCATCTACGATTTCAATAATTTTACCGTTTTTTATTGCAATACTTTTATTTTTTAAAACGGTTTTGGTGTTCATTGGCACGATTGAAACATTTGTGAATAAGTAATCCACTTCAAAAATTTGTTTTTTTTCTTGCGAACAAGAGATTTGTATTGTTAAAACTAATAGTCCGATAATAAAATTTTTCATTTTTACATTTTTTTAATTTTTGCCTACTCTGTTAAGCTTTTCGGCAACCGCATTTTTATTATTCAAAGTTAAAATAACCTTCTTTATCTTTTTTTAAGAAATCCTCGTAAGAATTTAATTTATAAAAATCATAAACTGATAGATAAAATTATTTATGATTCAAATGATAATATTAAATCATTTGAATCAATGGAAGACCTTCTTGCTGCATTTTATGAGGCTCTATCATTTTGGGGGATACCACCTCTATTTAATTTGAGAGGAACAGAA
>JALWKK010000101.1 GCA_027081505.1 Flavobacteriaceae bacterium | reverse complement strand
TAGGACAAGAATTATTAGGTGATACTACTACCGAAGCAAACTCTACGTTTGGCATCGATATATCTTTTAATGCTTCGGGTACAATTATGGCAATAGGAGCAATTGGAGGTAAAGTAAACGGCTATACAGATTCCGGATATGTAGAGGTTTATCAATTAGTAAACAATCAGTGGGAGCTAATGGGAGACAGACTTACTTCCGGTGAACAAGCATCGGAACGGTTTGGATTCAAAACAAAACTTAGTAGCGACGGTTTAACCTTGTTGGTAACCGCTCCTTTCAACGATGTAGGAAATTATAATTCAGGCAAAGCACAGGTTTTTAAATATATTTCGGGAACTTGGACACAGGTAGGTTCTACTTTAAAAGGAATTTATGCCAGTCTATTCGGATTTGGAGCAGCTATTTCGGGAGACGGAAACCGTATTCTTATAGGAGGCTATCAAGAAGACCCTTATAATCCCGCCGATGCGAAAGAATATGGTGCCATACGAGTTTTTGATTGGAACGGAACCGATTGGGAGCAAACAGGAAATACCATTTACGGAAGCGAAGAATTTAGCCAATACGGTTTAAGAGTAGGTATGAGCAAAGACGGAAACCGAATAGCTACTTCCGATATAAGAAACGATGATAATGGTGAAAATACCGGTTACGTTGTAATTTTTGAATACAACGGGACTACTTGGGAACAAGTGGGCAATAAAATAAAAGGAACTATGGAAGGCGAAAGAATGGGATATGATATTGATTTTACAACCGATGGTGGAAAAATTTTGGTCGGGACAGGCAGTTCGATTTTAACCGAAAATCCCGGAGTCGCCAAATTATTTGAATTTTCAAACGGAAATTGGAATCAGTTGGGAGAAACAATGGTTTCCGAAACCCTTAGTGGTAATGTAGAAGGAGACCACTTCGGGATGATAAACGCTATAAACGCAGACGGTAGTGTTTTGGCAATTTCTGCTTGGAAAGCTATAAACTCAGACGGCGAAATTGCAGGAAATCTTAAAACTTTTTATTTTCCGCCGCACGTATCTTGCCAAGATATAGATGTTGCATTAGATGAAAACGGAAACGCAACAATAACAGCTCAAGATGTCGATAACGGTTCGTATGATGTAGATGAACCTATTTCTCTTATATTAGATATTGAAGGGCAAACTTTTACTTGCAACGATGTGGGAAATAGTTTTGAAGCAACACTTTCTGCAACCGACTCACACGGAAATACAGATAGTTGCTCCACTACCATCACAATTGTGGACACAATGGCTCCCGATTTGGTTTGTCAAGAACTAACCATAGCATTAGACCAAAACGGAACAGCATCTATTACGGCAAATGATGTTATCGAATCCGTAACCGATAATTGCCAAGTAGAAACCTTAGCCGTAGATGTACCCGATTTTTCTTGTGAAGATACTAGCAATCCGGTTACCGTTACCGTTTTTGCCAGCGATATAAACGGAAATTATGTTTCTTGCACTACTACCGTAACTGTTGTAGATGCTCTTGCGCCTGAAATTGACCTGAAAAAGGAACCAACCCCAACCTCTTCTATATACCGTAACTGTTGTAGATGCTCTTGCGCCTGAAATTGTATGTTTAAATAATCAAACGGTTACAGCAGATGAGACAACCAACCAATACACGCTTCCCGATTATTGGAATACAGGAGAACTTACAGCAACAGATAATTGCAGCAATACCATTACCTACACACAAACACCTACTGCCGGTACAAACTTATCTCCCGGGATATATACCATAGTGGCTACTGCTCAAGATGAATACGGAAACCAGAGTTCTTGTAGTTTTGAACTTACCGTTGAAACAGTATTAGGTACGGAAGAAACCCTGTTAAAAAATGCAATTACTGTTTACCCCAACCCCGCAAATAACTATATAAAAATAAATTATCCTCTAACCGTAAAAATAAATCGTACCGCTATTTACGATGTAAACGGAAAAGAAATAATTTCCGGTGAATCTGATAAAAATACAATAATAGATGTTTCCTCGTTAAGCAGTGGTTTGTATTTTATTCAAATTGAAATCCGAAATACAATACTAATAAAACGCTTTGTTAAAGAGTAATAGCCAGAAATTATCCCGATTTGAAAAAATGGGATTACAAATAATTAAAAACTACATACAATAACCAAGCATTCGCTTTATCGATAGCATAATGATAAATACGGTTGCTTTTACCAATTGAACTCCAATAATATTTACTTTAAAAAAAAAAAATCATCTAACCTTTCAAAAATCAGTAACAATCAAAATTATACCGAATACAAACTCAATATAGTTCAATTTCAAGTTTTCTCATTATTTTCATATTAAGAATAGGTATTAAGTATATAATGCACCCTTATTTTTACAAACTCACCATCTTATTTCTCAATCCTCAATTTTTCAGTTTCCGGTTTTATGCTCAATAGGTTGTTTTTGTCGGTTACAAATTTATACCCAACACCTTTAACGGTTTTAAAACTGGAATCTCCAATTTTTTCACGAAGTTTGCGTATGTGCACATCAATGGTTCTTCCTCCTACAATTACATCATTTCCCCAAATAGTATTCAAAATTTCTTCACGATTAAAAACTTTACCCGGTTTGGAGGCTAATAAAGCCAAGAGTTCAAATTCTTTTCTGGGTAACACAATTTCTTTTCCGTTTTTTAAAACCTTATATTCTTCCCGGTTAATTTCTAAATCGCCAACTTTAATCGTATTAAAGCCGGAAGTTTCGGTTTCTTTAAATCTCCTTAAAAGCGCCTTAACTTTGCTTAACAAAACTTTTGGCGTAATGGGTTTTGTAATGTAATCATCTGCGCCGGCTTCAAAACCAGCTACCTGCGAATAATCTTCGCCTCTAGCTGTAAAAAAGGTGATAACGGTTTCGGAAAGTTGCGGAATGGTTCGTAATTTTTCGCAAGCTTGCACACCGTCCATCACAGGCATCATTACATCTAAAATTATAAGATGCGGGATAATCTTTTTGGCAACTTTAATCGCTTCTTTGCCATTTATTGCAGTACTAATTTGATAACCCGAATTTTTGAGATTATACCCGACAATCTCCAAGACATCTAAATCATCATCGACCAATAAAATACGAATTTCTTCTTTCTTCATAAGTTTTGTTTAAACAAATATACCACAAAGTTATATTTTAAAATCACCAGGAAATTAATTGTTAACAATTAAATAGTTTATTAAGAAAAAAACGCATCAATTTTTGTATATTTGTGGATAGTAAAACATAAAATAAATTATTATAATATGAAAAAAATTATTCTTTTAACGGTACTATTAATTACCGGGCTTGGTTATGCTCAAACCATCATGATTAATGAGCTTGATGCAGACCAAACAGCAACAGACACAGAGGAGTTTATAGAACTTAAATCTCAAAATCCCAATCAATCGCTGGACGGTTATATAGTTGTTTTGTATAATGGTTCTAATGATACAAGTTATAATACAGTGGATTTAACAGGATATACTACAGACGCTAATGGTTTTTTTGTAATAGGTAGTGATGCGGTTGCCGGAGTTGATATTGCCTTAGGTGCCAGCAATACCATCCAGAATGGAGCAGATGCAGTTGCAATTTATCAAGATTCTGCTGCTAATTTTCCCAATGGAACACCGGTTACCAATACAAACTTAGTAGATGCTCTTGTTTACGGAACCAGTGATCCGGATGATGCAGAGCTAATTGCCGGATTGGGTGTTTCTGCTCAATACGACGAAAACCTAAACGGAAACAAAGACACAGAGTCCCTTCAAAGAAGACCAGACGGTACTTTTTGTACAAATACTCCAACATTAAGAGCAGCAAATGCCTGCCCTGCTTGTACTTTTGTAATTACAGACATCAATACAACTTGCGATAACGAAACAGGAGGAACAGACACGGTTACAATAGAACTGGATTATACCGGAGGCGGAACCGAGACCTATAACCTTGCAGTTACTTCCGGTAGTGGTACAATTGGAGGTGATGACCCAACTTCAGTTGCAGACGGTACCATTGTTATTACTAATGTATCCGAAAACACTTCTATTACATTAGAGATTACTAGTGCTAATTGTAACGTTGTTGAAAATATTACGACTCCGGCTTGTGTTCCTGCAACACAAGTTGCTAATATAGCAGCTTTAAGAGCCGGAAATATTGGCGAAACCTATATTCTTACAGGAGAAGCCATTGTTACTTTTACCCAAACTTTTAGAAACCAAAAGTTTATCGAGGACAGTACAGCTGCAATCTTGATTGATGATAACGATGGTATTATTACTACTACTTATACTATTGGCGATGGTATGACCGGTCTTAAAGGAACTCTGGGAGAATACAACGGACAGATGCAATTTATCCCCGTACAAGATGCCGGTACTCCTTCATCAACCGGAAACACCGTTACTCCTCAAGTTGTTAGTATGACAGATTTAAATGCCAATACAGAAAGTTATGAATCTGAGTATGTGCAAATTGCAACAGACGTTACTATCGATACATCTACAAATACTACTTGGGTAGTAGGAACTGTTTACCCAATGACAAATGCTAACGGAAGCTTTAATTTTAGAACTTCTTTCTATGATGCAAATTATATTGGAGAAGACGTGCCTACAAGTCCGGTTACGATTGCCGGTATTATTACCGAAAGAAATAATGATGGTGGTTACTATATAACCGCTCGAGATAATAATGATGCCGCAACCGTTTTAGGGATAGAAGACAACACGTTAATTAATGTGTCTTTAGTGCCTAATCCTGCTTCCCAATCCTTTCAGATTGTTACTGCGGTAAATGGCTCCAAAATGGTAACAATTTATAACCTTCTAGGTAAGCAAGTTTTGCAAGTTTCTACCAATGATAAGGTGGATATATCTAATCTTGTCGGTGGTGTTTACATAGTAAAAATCACACAAGGAACAGCATCATCTACACAAAAATTAGTTGTGAGATAAATAAAAAAAACTTATTTTTTACAAAGCCTCTACAATTGTAGGGGCTTTTTAGTACTTTTACTTCGTGAATTTACCAGACTCCATTTTTACAATTTCTTCTCCCGAAGCATTTAAAAAACTTTCGTTAAAAGTATTTGCTTATCAATACTACAATGTACCGGTTTATAAAAATTTTTGTGATTTTCTAAAAAAGAACCCAACAAATGTTACCAACATTTTTGAAATACCTTTTCTTCCAATCCAATTTTTTAAAACACACAAAATACTTTCTAAAGAAAAAGAAAGTAAAAAGATTTTTACCAGTAGCGGTACAACCGGAAAAAACACCAGTAAACATTATATCGCCGACTTATTCCTCTATCAAAAGAGTTTTATAACTACGTTTACCTCTTTTTTTGGAAGCATACAACAATATGCTATTTTAGGATTGCTTCCTTCATATTTGGAAAAAGGAGACTCCTCATTGGTATATATGGTAGATACACTCATTAAAAAATCCAATAACAAACAAAGTGGTTTTTATTTACATAATTATAACGAGCTAATAGATAAACTTCATTTTTTAGAAAAAAACAAACAAAAAACACTGCTTATAGGTGTATCCTATGCGCTTTTAGATCTTATCGAAAAACAAAACTTTAAGCTACAACACACCATTGTTATGGAAACCGGCGGTATGAAAGGTAGAAGAAAAGAAATGGTAAAGGAAGAATTACATCACGTTTTAAAAAAAGGATTTGGGGTTACTACTATTTACAGTGAATACGGCATGACCGAGTTGTTAAGCCAAGCCTACTCAAAAGGAGAAGGTGTCTTTACAAGCCCACCCTGGATGAAAATACTAACACGCGACACCAACGATGCGCTAAATTATGTTACGGGAAAAACAGGAGGAATTAATGTAATAGATTTGGCAAACCTATATTCTTGTGCGTTTATAGCAACTCAAGATTTAGGAAAGAAAATAGATGCGGATAGTTTTAAAATTTTAGGTAGATTTGACACTGCCGATATTCGCGGATGTAATTTGTTAATTGAATAATTTGAATACAAAAAAAAAATCAAGTGGTTGCTTATGGATAATCTTAGTAGGATTTATTTCCATATTAGGACTTATCCTAGTTAATTTAGTATTTGACTTATCAGTATCCTTTACCGCCTTTTTTGCCGTTGTACTTGGGGTGTTTTTTACAGCAAAAATACTGGATAAGCCTTCTTTTTTAAACATTGTGCTTCGAGCAATTCCGGTTTATATTGTTGTTTTTTTAATACAGGGTTTTTTCTACTTAATTAATGAAGAAATGAAAAAACAAAAAAGAGAAAACAATTTTACCAAAGAAGATGTTGTGGTTAAAACCACTGTTACGAAAAATAAAGATACCATCTCGCTTTACACGAGCAACCGAAACTGGAAAGACAACTACGGAAATGCTTATCAAGGTGCTTTAAGTGTTAGAGAGGCAGATTACGAAAAACTCAAAGCGTATTTAGATTCTTTTTCGCCTAAAGTAAAAGAAAACTTTTGGGGAGTATTGTATGATTATATCGACAGAAAAGATATAAAAAGTCTCGATTTGGTAATCGATATGTTTTCTAAACTGCAAAAAGAAAACAAACTTAACCAAATGCAATTTGCCGAAATGTTAGTAACCTGCATACAAGATATTCCTTATTCATTAGTGTTTGAAAAAGAATGTTTACCGGCTAATAGATATGACGACTCATACAGACGAATACTTGAAAATTGCCCCGAGTGTTGTATCGGAAATAAAAGATTTGGTATTCAAAATCCGGTTTCGTTTATAAAAAACTTAAAAGGCGATTGCGATACCCGAACGGTTTTAATTTATAGTTTGTTAAAGTATTTTGATTATGATGTGGCAATTGTAAACAGCACTTTTTATAAACATTCGGTAATAGGGTTAAATATTCCGGCTACCGGAGATTATAAAATGCTCAACGGAAAAAAATACATGCTTTGGGAAACCACCGCAAAATATTATACCATAGGTAAATTACCACCTAATTTTAATAATGTTTCGTATTGGAACATTGTACTAACCAGTAAATAAAATAGTATGAACACACAACTCTTTACTCTTTCGTTATTAGAAATTATTTTATCCATATTCATTACGGTTTTAGTCATCTTTATTTCGTATAAAATATTGACAAAATTGTTTTTTAAGAACACCATTCTTCAAAAAGACAATATGGCTCTTTCTGTTTTTATTTCAGGATTTGTATTATCTATCGGACTTATTTTAAGCGAAATTTTACCCTCAATTACCAACGTTATTAGGTTGTCCTCCTTAAACTCTGACGGGATAGAGCTCTTTACAATCGTTAAATTCTCGCTACTGTATTTACTTATCGGATTTGTAGCGGCAGTATTAATAAACGCCGCCGTGTTTTTTCTGTTTTCTGTTTTTACAAAAGGAGTAAACGAGTTTGAAGAAATAAGAAACAACAATGTGTCTGTTGCCATATTGGTAGTTGCTATTCTTATAAGTATTACGCTTATTGCAAAAGAGAGTATCGCATTACTTATAAGCTCGTTAATGCCTTATCCGGAAGCAACAAATTTTTTGTAAGGTAAAGCTACTTTTAACGTCTTAATCTATACTAATAGAGAAATGCTTTATAAAAGCAATGAATTTTTTTATAATTAGTTGTTTTTGGTATTAATGCTGTTACAGATTGAAAACAGTTCAATGAGAGAACTTGAAACTGAACTATATTGAATTCGTATTCGGTATTAGACAGGTAAATAAAGTAAATTGTTACCCTTGTTTAAAAGAATCTTTTTAAAATAAGTTGTACATCTATCAATAAAATACTAAACACCCCAGCCACAATAATTAGTTTTAAAATAATATGTAGTAAAATGTAATGTAGTTTTTTATTAGATTTCCATAAAAACAATACAAAAATCACTAAAGCCGGAGTGGCAGTGAGAAAGAAAAATTTCATATAACCTGTATCAAAACAGGTAACAAGCAAGTAGCTGGGAATAAGTGTTAATGCAGAAAGAATTGTAAGCATTATTTTTGAAACTTTTTCGCCATATACCACCGGGATGGTTTTGTAATTAAGTGCCAAATCGCCTTTAAGATTTTCTAAATCTTTTACCAATTCGCGCATAGCAATAATTAAAAATAAAAAAGTGGCGTGTACAAAAATTACCAAATCAAAATTTTTATAGTACACAAACACAGCAAAGAATGGGATAATTGCCAAAATTGAAGCGGTTAAATTACCAATGAAAGGAAATTTTTTTAGTTTATGAGAATACAACCAAATAGCAAAAACATATAATGAGAAAAACACAACGGCTCGAAATGAAACATAACTGGCAGCAATCACCGACAAGAAGTTAAGTACAAAATAACCGGTAAGTTTGGTGCGCTGGCTAACTAACCTGTCCAGCATTGTTTTTCCGGGTCTGTTAATAATGTCTTTTTCGCTGTCGTAAAAATTATTGATTATGTAACCTCCGGCAATTGCAAAACCGGATGCCAAAACAAGCATAAAAAGTTGTGGGTCTAAGAGTACTTTTTTAACAGGAAGATAGGGCGCCAGAATATAAATAGATGCCAAATACTGCGCCAGAGCAATAATTAAGATATTATAACCGCGCACAATTGAAAACAGACTGAAAAATTTTAATAAAACGTGTTTCTGTTTTCTATTCAACATAGTTTTTCAGTCTTCAGTTCACGGCATTCAGTTATTAGAAAACTTTACAGCTACTAAAAGCTATACACGACTTCCAAATTATAATTTTTAAGTGCTTGTCTTGCTTTGTCAATATCTTGCGTAAATCCTAACATATAACCGCCACCGCCTGAGCCGCAAAGTTTAAGATAATAGGCGTTGGTTTCGATACCTTTTTTCCAAAGTGTATGAAACTCTTTAGGAATCATAGGTTTAAAGTTATCCAACACTACTTTAGAGAGTTCTTTTACGTTTCCAAATAACTCCTTTATGTTTCCTTGAAGAAAATCATGTACACACGCATCTGTATGTTTTATAAACTGCTCTTTTAACATTTTTCTAAATCCTTCCTGCTTCATTTTTTCCATAAAAATCTGAACCATAGGAGCCGTTTCACCGGTGGTTCCGCTATCTAATAAAAACACGGCACCTTTTCCGTTGGGTGTTTGTGAAGGAATTCCGGCGGGTTCTATTTTATCTTTTGAATGAATTAAGATAGGTAAACTTAAATAACTGTTTAGCGGGTCTAGTCCCGAAGATTTTCCGTGAAAGAAGGATTCCATTTCGGCAAAAATTGCTTTTAACTTTAGTAGTTTTTCACGTGTAAGGTTTTCGAGTACGGTAATTTTATCTTGCGCATACTTATCATACACGGCAGCAACCAATGCACCACTACTTCCCACACCATATCCTTGCGGAATGCTACTGTCAAAATACAATCCTTTTTTTATAGCTGCTTGCAGGGCTTCTAAATCAAATGTTACCAAATCGGGTTTTCTTTCTTGCAATTCTTTAAGATAATTGGCAAATCGAGCCAAACTTTCATTCGATTTGTGTGTAGAAACCGTATGGTATTCATCTATTTTTAATGCTCCTTTATAAAAATTGTAAGGAATGGATAACCCTTTAGAGTCTTTGATGATACCATATTCTCCGAAGAGTAATATTTTTGAATAAAAAAGCGGTCCACGCATAAAAGTAGGATTTAGTATGTTACAAAGTTATAGTTTTTTTGCTCCAAAACCAATTTGATCGCAAATATATTGT
>JALWKK010000100.1 GCA_027081505.1 Flavobacteriaceae bacterium | reverse complement strand
GCGTTGTTTCTGAAGGTTTGTTACCCTGAGTACCCGGTTTTGAACGGTAATAGTACTGATGTTTGCTTATACCCGCTATTGGTAAAGCTAATCGTAAGGGAAGGCCTTGGAAATTGTACTTGATTACCGCTTTCTTCTTTTCTCCAAGGCCCATTTCTTTTTTAGCAACTCGTCTTTGAGTTTGCCCGCCAAGCGTTCTTCGGCAACGAGTTCTTTGAGCTTCCGGTTCTCTTTTTCTAACTCTCGTATTCGTTTAATGTGAGCTGGGGTCATTCCATGTTTTAGACCGTCTTCTCCCATTTCATTAAACTTTTTACGCCAACTATAATAGGTAGCCGCATAAATCCCATGCTTTTCCAGAGTTGTCGTTACTCCATTACTGGCAGCTTCTTGCAAGATTTGGAGTTTTTCTTCAATTGTAAAGGTTCTTTTTGTTTTCATATAGGACAAAATTATACTAAATATTTAAATAGAATCTTGTCCGACTTTTTTGGGGGCTAATACAAATTTATTCCGAGTGTTCTGATGCTAATCTTCATATAAAGCTCCTTTTTTATATCGTTAACCTCATTATATACTTTTTTGGCGTAATACCAAACTTCTTTTTAAAAGCCGCTATAAAATGACTTGCCGTGCTGTATCCTACCTTAAGTCCTACTTCGTTTACATTATAACTTCCCGATGACAGGAGTTGGCGGGCATACTCCATTTTATAATCAAATAAAAACCCGAAAACCGATGTGCCGTACACTTGTTTAAAACCTTCTTTTAATCGATTAATAGGAAGCCCCACCTCATTTGCCAACTCTTGTAAAGACGGAGGCTCGGTAATTCGTGAAATAATAATTTCTTTGGCTTGTTTTATTTTTGGCATACTTACCTGATCGGCTAAAAAAGGACATTGCTCAACTTCAGACTGATTGGATTGATGAAAATAAAGACTTAATAACTCAAAGACTTTCGCCTTAAAATACAACTTTTTTACCGCATTGTGAAGCGAATAATGTAGCATTTGATTTAAAACAATGTCCAAATCTGGAGTAATATCTTGATCTTTATAATATTTTTTCTCTTTATTCTCCTCACTTAAAAAAGGAATGTAATAGGCATCTGAAGAAAACAACTCATGAAACTTTTTTATAGGAATTAACACCGAAAGCAAATTACTTTCTGCATACAAAGTTACATCCAAAGGTAATTCTTGTTTAGGATTGTACAGTAACAACGACTTCCCTTTTTTTAAAGGCACTGCATAGGAGCCTTGATTAAATTGGAAAGCTAATTTTCCTTTCGTACAAAAATAAAACTGAATATAATGGCGTTCTATTTCCCGTTTAAAAAACTTTGGTTCTTCTTTATCATTGGTAAACAACAAAACCGAAACTGCATGGTCTAACCGAACCTCTTCATATAAATTTTGATCGGTATTTTTACTCGTAATTTTATTCATTTCATAACTTGTTTTTTCACTTTATATAATCAAAAACACTTGCATAAAACCCCAAAAATAAAGGTTATTTTGTTAATTCTTGTTAAATTTAAAAAAATTACACTCTGCGATACAAATGGTGCCGATAGCGTTACTTTTTATTGTTACCTTGCCTTGCTTTTACCTTGTAATTTTAAATTTTTCGATATTGAAAAATCAAACAACCCAAAATAATTGTATCAGATTTGAAATTATTAGTCGGGTGCTAAATAGTTTTCAATTTTCAAAGTCATTAGGTTTTACAAACAATTTTATCGGGAGACTTTTAACTCGGTAATTCAAGCCGGTAAACGGTAAAAAACGAAACCAAACTATCCGGTGTTGCCCCTTCAGTAAGTTTTGCTTCGGTAAAGTATGCTATATTCAATTAATAAGTGTAAAACTATGGTTAAAATTAGCTAAAAAACTTCATTAGGAGTTTTAAATCCTATAAATTTCTTGCCCTATTTGTTTCAAAAAAAGGAAATGAAGAATCTTTTTTAGTAAATTTTATTCTGTTTTAACTATTTCCACGGTTTGTTTTAATTCGTTTCCTTCAGAGTCTGTTACGGTTAGTGTATAGTTTCCGGGTTTGGGTTTTATGGCTATTTCGTGAAAACTTTTTGTGCTTCCTAAATAATAGGAATTTAAATACCAATAAACCGTTGTTTCCGGATGTTGATGCGCCAACTTAAAAATAACCTCTCCGGTAGTTTCGTTGAATGTTTTAGGAAGTAAAATAGCTTCGTTTTTTTTCGGAAAAATTACCTCCATAATCTTCTCTCCTTCTATAAAACATTCTTGTTTAAAAGGAGGAATCGGTTTGTATTCGGGATGGTTTGCAGCGTAATAATATTCTAATACAGGAGGTAACGAAAACCAATTTTCGGGTTTCATTTCAGAAATTTCATAACAAGAGGAGTTCACTCTATACTGTTTTGAGGCATCTAACATGACTCGATGATGAAAAGGACATGATTTTGTTTTACTTCCGTTAACAGAAATCCATTGCTTATATGTTTCGTCACAATAAACACCTGCCAAATAGCCGCTTTTGCTACAAATAATTACTTCTTTCATTTCATCATACGGAACTTTAAACCAAGAACCCGTATTGGGCATTGCGTGCAGCACATCGAATAATACAGGGGCTGCCGCTTGAAGTCCGGTAAGACCGGGGCGTCCCTCTCCGTCTGCATTTCCTACCCAAACACCTATGGCAAATTGAGGTGTAACACCTACTGCCCAAGCATCTTTAAACCCAAAACTGGTTCCGGTTTTCCAAGCAATGGGTTGGGTTTCGTTATAAAAACTCCAATTTTCTTCTCCTTGCGGACGATTTACGTGTTGCAGGGCTTCTAAAGTTTGGTAAACAGCTCCTGCATCAAACACGGGATGTTTTCTAATTATCTTACCATAATTAACTTTTTCATTTTTAATAAAAGTTGGATTGGTAAATTCATTTTTGCGGTATTCGCTTGAGGTTTTGTTAAAGTTCATCACAGTTGCTCCAAAAGCGGCATAAGCCGAAGTTATCTCCCACAAAGAACTTTCGGCACCACCCAAAATCAATGAAAGTCCGTAATAATTTGCAGGTTTATTTACAGATTTAAAATTCATTTTTTGAAGTTTATTGTAAAATCGTTGCAAACCGTATTGTCTTAACATTCTTACTGCCGGAACGTTTAACGAACGAGCCAAAGCAACTCTTGCCGGTACAGCACCCGAATATTGCCTGTTGAAATTTTCAGGACTATAACCGTTAATTACCGTAGGCACATCGGCAACCAGCATATTGGGTAATAAATCGCCCGAATCCATTAACGCCGCAAACAAAAAAGGCTTGAGTACGCTTCCCGCGCTTCTATTTTTGTCAATTATATTAACATAATTACTGTTTTTTGATGTTGTTGGTGCATTTCCCACATAAGCAAGTACTTCGCGAGTAGTAACATCTATAATTAAAACAGCAATGTTGTTAATTTGATTTTGATGCAACACCGAATAATGATTTTTTACAATGGTATTTACTTTTTTTTGTAACTGAAAATCTATCGTTGTTTCCATTTTCTTTCCTCCGTATAACTTCCTTATTTTTTCGGTTAAATGCGGTGTGCTGTTTGGTAACCGAATCGGTTTGCTCGGCAACCTTTCGCTTATGGCTAATTTATAGGTTGTGCTGTCTATAACACTTGTTTTATAAAGTTTAAACAATAATTTATCTCGTTTGCTTTTTAGTATTACTTCGTTTTTACCCGGAAAAATAAGTGCCGGAGCGTTGGGCAAAACGGCAAGCGAAGCTGCTTGCCCCCAGCTTAATTGATTAGCCGGAATGCCAAAATATCGCCAAGAAGCAGTTTCGAGACCTACTACATTACCACCAAAAGGAGCATAAGAAGCATAAAGATTTAGAATTTCTTTTTTGCTATATCGCACTTCCAATCGAGTTGCTTTGACCAACTCTATAAATTTTTCGGAATACGTTCTTGGTTTGTTTTTTCTGGATAGCCTTATAACCTGTTGGGTAATGGTGCTTCCACCTCGCCTTTTGTTTGTAGTGAGGTTTTGCCATATTGCTTTTGCAATAGAAACCGGATTAAAACCGGGATGATAATAAAAATATTCGTCTTCAAAAGCCAGAATACAAGCCTCAAAACGTTTGGGTATGCTGTCGGTTTTTGGAAAACGCCATTGCCCGTCTTTGGCAATACGGGCACCTAATAATTTTCCTTCTTTACTTAAAACAACCGTAGATAAAGGATCTGTAAATAAATTTTTAGGCAAGCAAAACAACCAAACAAGAAAAAAACCTAAAAGCAAAACGGTTTTTATCTTATGTTTCTTTAAAAACTTACGCACGCATTTATTTTATTGAATTACGTTTACCCATTTTCCTTTATTTCTGGCAAAATAATCGTTATCATACATTGCCTCTGCTTGTGTGCCCGGCAGGTAATAATTTCCCAAATACGAGGTGTTCAATTTTATAGTAAAAGTTTTAGTAGAACGCTTCTCCATGTTAAAATAAATATTCACTCTATCGTCTCGTATGTCTATATAATCGGCTTCTTCCACACTACCGGTTCCTAAATTGCTGTAACTTGTATTTACAATTTCCCAACCGCTGGGAAATAGTTGTGTTGTTGCAACATTTCCTATCCAATTTCCGGTGGTATTGGTAACGGTAATTTTTGCAGTAATTTCGGTGCCTTGACGAAGCGTTAAAACATCTATCGGATTTCCTTCTCCGTTTACATATTGTGTAGCAACCGTAAGGTTTTTTTGTTGGGTAAGCTCTTCTCCCAAAGGTAATTTTCCGGTTTGTAAAACAGTTACATATACCGTGTTATTTTTATTGTTCTTTATCGTAATGGTATTGCTTCCCATTACAAAAGAAAGGTCACGATTAACAATTGCTTTCTCTGTTTTAATTGTATCGGTTTTTCCGTTATTAAGTAGAGAAACATCCATCGATTTTCCACCGTTTTTTTCTACCATTTTAGATAGCGCTATTAGAGCAAACGCCGTTTCTTGTGTACTGTACCATCTGCCGGAAGAAAGATTTTTTGATAGGGATTGCGCAACTTCCCGTTGTTTTGAATTACCTAGAACCACCATTGTTTCTAATGCCATAGCTCTGTTTCTAAACACCGAGCCGTAGGTAAAATAATCGTAGTTATTAGAGGTAAAATCTATATTGGCGGTTTTAATCAGTTCTTGTGCTACTTCCTTTTTTCCGGCTAAGGCATAAGCTGCTGCCAGTCGCCATTTGGCTTCATTGCTCAATCGGTTGCTTTCGCGTAATCGGTTCATTGCTGCCAATTCGGGTTTTCCGGCAAGCGCAAGAGTAAATAATCTGTATGCTTGATTTAGCGATGCGTTGTACCAAGTGTTTCCGTTTTGCCATTGCCGAGCGGCTTGTTGTTGATATTGTAACCAATTGCTTAAAAACGAAATTGGCAAGGCATATCCTTTCTGTTTGGCTTCCAGCATAAAATGTCCGGCATAACTGGTAGCCCAATCGCTTGCATCCCGACCTCCTCTCCAATAGCTTAATCCGCCATTTGGCAACTGAAAATCATCCAATTTCTGAATGGTAGCTTTAATGTTTTTTTCTATTTCTTGTTTCTTATCGAACGTTATGTCAAAAATATCAGCCAGATACAATTGCGGAAAACCGGAAGAAGCGGTTTGCTCTACACATCCGTGCGGATATTGAATAAGATATTCCATTCGTTTGATAAAATTCATTGGAGGAAGCGTAGAAAGTTCAACCTGAACCTTATTACTGCCCGGTACGCCAAAAGTAGCATAAGTAATTTCTTTTGATGTATTAGGCTCTAAAACATATTGCGTAGCTTTTTGCGAAACCGGATTTGGGTTTAATACATCTATTTCGGTTTTGGCAGATGCCTTTTCACCCGAGCCGCTTGCTGTAACTTCGATAGTTTGAAAACCTTTAGAAGACAGTACTTCAAAATCGAAGTTTACAATTTGCTCGCCTAAAGCGTTAAACCGAATACTTTTTGTAGTAGCTCCTAAAGGTTTTAGGGCGTCGCCTGTTTTTACCCGTATTTGTACATTTTTAATTTTTTTATCCATTGCAAAAACCGTAACCGGAAGGGTTACCTTCTCGCCCGGAGAAAGTTTTCTGGGAAGCGATGTTAACACCATTAACGGTTTTCGTACCGGTGTTGTTTTTTCGGTGTTTCCATAGGCATTTTTTGTGTTTTCACCGGCTACAACCATTGTTCTAACCGAGCCTATGTAATTAGGCATCGTGATTTTATGTGTAGCGGTTTTTCCTTTTTGAAGCGTAAACGGACCTAAAAATCTAACCACAGGTTTAAAACGGTCTACTTTTCGGTTTTTTGCTCCGGCAGCCACACCACCACCACCACCAATAGCATAAATATTAGACACGCTTCCCGAATACGCTCCAATTACCAAATCGAAAATATCAAAGGTTTTAACACCGAGTGATTCACGAGTATAAAAAGCATTGTGAATATCGGGTGTTTTAAAACGGGTTAAATCCAACAATCCTTCATCTACAACTGCCAATGTATAAGTCATTTTATTGCCGTTTTTTTCAGAAACTTTTACACTAAAGGTTTGTTCGGGTTTTAACTCATCTGGCATATCTATGGTAGGATGCAATACGGTTTGAGGGTCTTCTACTAAAAGCGGAATAACACCGTACAACCGAATAGGAAGGTCGTTTTTGGTTTGTTCGTGAGGTTGTAACAAAGCAATATTTACATACACGTTGGGTGTCATTTCTTTGGTAAGTGGTACCGTTGCTTTTGTTTCTCCTTTTTGGGTTTCTATCCATTGGGTAGAAAGTACTTCGGTGCCGTTTTCAATGCTTAGTAAAGCACGTCCTCCTCCTGAAGAAGGAAAGGTAATAATTGCTTCTTCGCCTACGTTATATTTTTCTTTATCAGCAGAAAAAACAAGCATTTTGGCACTGTCGGGATTTCCGTCTGAAGGGCTTTTCCACCAATTTTTATAAAAATACGCAATGCGTCCGGTAGCATGACCCGATTGCGGGTCGATAACCCGAATTAAATACCTGCCTCCTTCTTCATCCGGAATAGTAACGGTAAAATTAGCTTTGCCTTTGCTATTGGTTGTTACGGTAAATGCTTTAACCGGTCGATGAATGGTCGCGTTTTCGTATCGAGATAAGTTGTCGTAACCACGACTCCACCACCAACGCCATTCTATTTGAAAAACTTTAACTTCTACTTTTCTGTTACCGGAAGGTTTTCCTTCGGGATTTACCGTTACCACCTGAAACGAAACATTTTCATCAGTATCGTACGAGCCGTAACGTTGTGTTTTGGGAGATTGCAAGCCTACAAAATGTGTAAAAGGAGCTATGTTTTTTGAAAAAACATCCATCGAAAAATCGCCTCCTCCTTCATAGACTTTTGTTTCAAAAGTAGCTTGTAACATCCCGGGTGCTTTCTTCCCGACTTCTATTTTTTTGAAAAAAGATTTCACGCCTTCTTCGTTTAATTTACCGTCCAAAATCGGAATTTCAACTTTATCAAACGATAGAATGGGGTCATTAAACTGAAAATTCGGGTATTTTTTAAATGCGGTATTCGTACTTCTAAGCGTTGCATTCATAGCAACTTTTAAGTTACGTGCCGGGGCACCGTGTAACCATAGCGAAGTGATTTTTCCGGATACGGGTTTTGAAGTAGTAAGCACATTTTGATCGAAATCTAATTTTATTTTTAATCGGTTGGGCTTAATGGTGGCTACTTTTAACGTTTTAGAAAATTTTGCTCCTCCCACTTGTAACGTTGCCAACCAGTTTCCGGTGGGTGCTTCTTTTTGTGTGGGAATTGGAAAATAAAAGAATCCTTCTTTAGATAATCCTCCGTTATTTCCGGTATGATAAACGGTTTTTTGCACCAGTTTCCCACGAGCATCGGTAACTAAAAGTTTTACAGGATGTCCTTTTGGTAATTTATTGGAATTATCGTTTAAAGCAAAGGTAAGGTGAATGGTATCGCCGGGACGATACACACCACGCTCGGTATAGATATAGCCTTTTATTCCTTTTTGCAGTTTTTTGCCCGAAACATCAAAGTTACTAACCGATAAAGCATTACCATCGTTCAATTTGGCATAGGCAAAATTAGTTCCTTTTTTAGCTACGGCAAAAGCAATGGTTTTATCACTGTCGAAAATAGCAATTCCATTACTGTCTGAAGTAGCTGTACCAACGAGTTGCTGTTGGTAGTTGTAAAAATTAACTTGGGCACCGGCTTCAGGTTTTGCCGTTATAAGGTCTGTAGTTACTGCGTGATAGGAATTGTTACTCCCTTTTTTAACAATAAACCCAAGGTTAGAACCTAAGATGTTAGCGCGTATAATTCTATCTTCGTTATAATACGCCGGATGGCACGGATTATCGCGTTGTTCCCAATTGTAGGTATATCGCCTCCATCTGTACAATTCGTTATCCCAATATTGTTCTTCGCGCTCTTCTTCATTTAACGAAAGTGATTCGGGTGTTTCTTCATAATAATCATCTTCATAATCGGCTTCATTTTCTTGATTGTTTTGGTTTGCATTACAAGTGTAGGTTGTATATTCTTTTTTAAAACTAATTTCTATTTGATATAAAGCTCCGGGATCGGCACTAAAAAAATTAGCAAGATTAATAGCTTGTGCTTGCCACACATTAGTCATTGTGTTTTTAAGTGAAATGGTTTTTTTGGCAATGCGTCTTCCTACTTTTTTAAGATCGTAATAATGGGTGTTATTTAAATTGGCATCTTGCAAAAACTGAAGCATATTATCTTGGTAAATTTTAATAACCCGAACATCTACAGCGTTTAGATTAACGGTTTTAAAATAGAATGGAGTGGTTGCCGAAGCCGGTAAGATTACCCCTTTGCTTACAAGGATAACTTCGGGTTTAAGCTGTTCAAACGAAATAAGTTCTGAAAAATCGTTTTTAAGTTTGTTGTCTTCTATGTTTTTAATGCCGTTAAAAACACGAAGTTTTACATTTCCGGTGATAGGACTTGAAGGATATACTTTTAATACATTTCCTTCCACTTCAAATCGTAAATCGGTTGCTTTATCTAATGAAACCAAGCCGGAAAAGTTTTGGTTTTCTTTTAAGGGGTCTGAAAAATTAATATCTAACGAAGCTTGCGGCGCAATTGTGGTTTTAACGGTTATTATTTTAAAATTGTTTTGTCCGGGGATAACGAGTGTGTTTTCGCCTTTGTTGGAAGCTCCTATAGAAGTGCCGTCCCATTTTATAGTTATTTTTGAATCTTCTTGTTTTCTGTTAATGCTATCTATTTTAAACCGGAAAAATTTGGCATCGCCGGTAACCGAATCCCAAGTAATGGGAAGATTTTTTGTTTCTTGTGTAGCTTCTATAAGTTGTTTCGCTTTTTTAAAATCGATTACATCTGCAAGGATTATGCTTCCTGTAAGATATTGTAATTGTTTTGTGTACGATTGTAAATTTTCTAATTTAACTTTAAAATCGGGGGTTATTGTTTTAAAACTAAAAGTGTATTTTTTATACTCTTTAGGAAGGTCGTCATAGAGTTTGTCCAATTTTAAAGTAATGGTGTACTCGGTATCGGGTTGTAACTTTTCAGAAGGTTGAAAAACTAGCGTATTGCTGTTTTCAACAAGTAATTTCCCCGAAATTTTAGGTGTTATTTTAAGATATTCGGAAGGAATTTCTTGATTTATTTCAAATTGTTTTAACGGTTTCACCATTTGAACTTTTATGGGAGAAACCACCGATACGTTTCCATAGGTGTTATAGGAAATATATTCCTTAAATTGGAATAAATTATCGGTTTGCGAAGGGGTTTTGTCTTTACAAGAAAATACAAAAAACACCATTAAGGCAACAAGAATACGAGAGAATATTTTCATTTTAATTAATTTGGTTATTAGTTTGAACCTTTACAAGAATTGGTTAGTTGAAAAAGCAGGTTTAAAAATAGGAAAAAAAATTACAAAAAAAACCGTCTTTAAAAATAGTAACGCCCGGTTTCAGTCTTTTGGTCTATGCTTTTAAGTATTTAAGAGAATTTTAACACCTTAGGAGTTAATGTGGTAATACTTTTCTAAAATAACCATAGGCAAAAGTTCCTAACATTGCTGCAGCAATAAATACAACAAAGACGGTATATCCTGAGCCTAAAAGCACAAACATCATTCCGGAGCAAACACCGGTAAGCGCCCAACCCATTCCGAAAATAATTCCGCCTAATATATATCGCCACCATTGGGGTGCTTTTGGATTAAATTGGTGTATTTGTCCGTCTTTGGTTTTAATTTTTCCGGTTTTAAAAAGTTGGGTGATAATCATTCCTATTAGTACACCGGCAATGATAATTCCGTACATATGAAAAGATTGAAAGTGGAACATTTCAATAATTCTAAAGGTAGAAATGGCTTCTAGTTTCCACATTCCGAACCCAAAAACAAATCCGACTACCATATATTTAAAAAGTTTCATAATATTGTTTTTTTTAATTAGTTAAAAAGGAATTTTTAAAATATAAGGAAGGATAAGCCAAGTCATTATCAATCCACCTACAAAGAAACCTATTACGGCAACCAGTGAAGGCGCTTGCAGGTCTGCTAAACCGGAAATAGCGTGTCCGGAAGTACAACCTCCGGCATAACGTGCGCCAAAACCAATTAAAAAGCCACCTACTACGATTACTATAAATCCGCGTAACGTAAACAATGATTGCCAGGAGTATAGGTTCCAAAAATCAGGGATATCAACACCATGAATTACATCTTTTCCGGGAACTAAATGTACATTACTATGGTTTAGTAATGGATCTCCCGAAATTTGATTAAGCGTATGAATAGTTGCTTGCGAAACATGTGCCAAACCATCACCACCAAAATAATTAGCTGCGATATAACCACCAAACATAGCACCGAGGGCAACCATTAAGTTCCATCCCTGCTTACCCCAATCAAACTGAAAAAAGTCGGCATACTCGCCGGCACCATCGGCTGCACACATGGTTCTTAAATTGGCAGACAAACCGAATTCTTTATTAAAATATAATAGCAAAAACAGTGTAAATCCTATTACGATTCCGCCCATCCACCAAGGCCAAGGTTGGCTAATAAATTGATGAGCTTGTTCAAAAAAAGTTTCCATTTTAACGGTTTTATAAATTAGACTACGAAGTTACTATAGATTCGTTCTGAAAAAAATGACATTTCTCACAAAAGTAAGGTGCTAAAAGTGATAAAAAGCATCTTTAAAATGTTCGATTTTTTCTTGTGTTTTGTTTTTTAAAACGGCAATTATATCAAACCGTACTTCTACATCCAAGTCGTTTGAAATAATATATTCATTTGCTGCTTTTACCAAGTTTTTAATCTTGCTTTTGGATACAAATTCTTGCGGGTCGCCAAAAAAGTCGCTGTTTCTGGTTTTTACCTCTACAACCACCAAAACGCCTTCTTCTTTTTGAGCGATGATATCTATTTCGGCTTTATCATAAAAATAATTTCGTTTAAGTATGGTATAGCCTTCACGTGCCAAATAATCTACCGCTAATTGCTCTCCTATTTTACCAAGTTCATTATGTGTTGCCATTAGGATGTTTCAAAAATTACAGTTGTCATTTCTTTATTTGCTTTCAGTAAAATTTTTCTTCCCAAAATCAAAGCGCGGTTATTCGAAATATGTCCTGCAGGAAAATTAAAAACAATGGGAAAATCATATTCTTTACAAGTTTCTAAAATAATTTCTTCGGCTGTTTTACCAAACGTAATGGTATTGTCGTGCATTTGGGTCATTCCGCCAACCAGTAACCCTTTCAGACTTTTGAGCATACCATTTCGATTTAAATTTTGCATCATACGGTCGATGTGATACAAGTATTCGTCAAGATCTTCAATAAAGAGAATTTTACCCGTAGTATCCATTGCCGAAGGGCTTCCGCAAAGTGAATATAAGATAGATAAATTGCCACCTACCAATTGTCCGGAAGCATTACCCAATCTATTATTTTTATCTGAAGAAACCGTTATTCGGTATGGATTTCCATAAAGGGTTTCCTTGATAGAATCTTTGCTTTCTTGTGTTTTATCCTCGATTGCAACCGGCATTTGCGCATGTAACGTTTCTACTCCGAGATTGTGTATATGGCTATGCAAAACCGTAACATCGCTATAACCTATAATCCATTTAGGTTGTTTAATGAAATTTGAAAAATCCAATTTATCGATAATACGCACCGTTCCGTATCCGCCTTTGGCACACCAAATAGCTTTTACGTTTGGGTTATCAAGCTGTGCTTGAAAATCATTGGCGCGAAGTTTATCGCTTCCGGCAAATTGGTTATAAGAAACCCCTACGGTTTTTCCTAAAACAACGTTAAACTTCCAACTTTTAAGTAACGAAATAGCATATTTTAATTCCTCGTATTTTACTTTCCTTGCCGTAGAAACAACGGCAACCGTATCGCCTTTTTTTAAATATCTTGGAGTTTGCATTGTAATTTAGTTCTTGGTAAAATTAAACCTTTTTTTAAAAAATTTTGTTAAAGTTTTGATAGTCATTTGATTTTTAATAAGTTTATAGCTCCCAAAATTGTTTATTATGAATACACCCGTTCTCACTCCTTCTTGTAATACCGCTACTTTAGATCCCTTTATTCCTGACGGAGTCAACCCTTGGAATGTTCAAAAGGTAAAACACGCATATCGGCGCTTGAGCTTTAGTGCCGGCCAATTGGAAGTAGATAATGCTTTAACACTTTCACCTAATGATTTTATAGATAACCTAGTTGATAGTGCCTATAACCTTCCTCCTACGGCAACCCCTGTCTGGGGAAATTGGTCGTATAGCGATTTCACAAATTATGAGACTGAAAACGAGCAATATATACAAGATTGGTTTATCCAAACCGGAAATGATTTTTTAAACGATGGCTTGCGAGGACGGATGGTTGCTTTTTGGCTAAACCATTTTGTTACCGGTTTGGAAACCTACTATTATGCGCCTTATTTGTTTCAATACTACAATGTTTGCCAGACCTATGCTTTGGGGAATTTAAAAGATTTTGTACACGCCATTGGTATTACACCGGCAATGTTAATTTACTTAAACGGATTTCAAAACACGAATACCGAACCTAACGAGAATTATGCTCGTGAGTTATATGAACTTTTCACCTTAGGCGAAGGTAACGGATACACCCAAGCCGATATTACAGCAACTGCCGAGGCACTTACCGGCTGGAACCATTGGAACGACTACGGCGCACCTATTTATTTTGACGAAAGTACTTGGGTAGATGGTAATAAAACCATTTTCGGGCAAACCGGAAACTGGAAATACGACGATGTAATCGATATACTTTTTCAAGAACGAGGAGCTTTAATTGCTAATTATATCTGCGAAAAATTATACAAATTCTTTGTAAGCCCCGAAGTAGATGCCACAATACGAACCAATATCATCCAGCCTTTGGCACAAACTCTTATTAATAACAACTACGAGTTAGTGCCTATGCTGAAACAATTGTTTAAAAGTGAGCATTTTTTTAATGAAAGAGCTATAGGCGTTGTGATAAAAAGCCCATTTGATTTAATTTTCGGCTATGTTAAAGAAACCGGATTTTTTTATGACGATACGCTAATAGACCTTTTTTTGTACTATAGTGGTGTGTTTGGGCAACGACTTTATGACCCGCCGGATGTTGCTGGTTGGCAACGCGATGAAGACTGGATTAACTCTTCAACACTTACCGGAAGATGGCAAGGTATCGAATCTTATTTATGGGTTTTATATAACGCCGGACTTCAGAATAGTTTTGTCGATTTTGCCAAAGACCTCACCAACGACAGCAATGATCCGGTATTTATTACGCAGGTACTAATAGACCATTTTGTTCCCAAACAGCTTTTTACAGCAACAGATTATGATGTAGCTACCGATATTTTTAAATGGGAAGTCCCGCAAAATTATTACGATGACGGACTCTGGAATCTTGACTGGCCAGATGCTTGGTATCAAGTAGTTCTTTTACTTAAACACATTGCAACCATCCCAGAATTTCAATTAAAATAACACGCTATGGCTTCAAAAAACAAACAGTACAGTTCGGCTAAAGCCGGAATAAATAATAACACACACCAAGACGAGCATACAAAATGGAGCAGACGTTCTTTTATTCAAGCCTTAGGACTTGCCGGAGGCGGTACTATGATGTTGGCAAATAATGCCATTACAACCTCTAAAGTTTCTCCTCTATCCGTTGCATTAGCCAATGCTGAAAACGACCGAATTTTAGTAATTATTAGACTGGAAGGTGGGAACGACGGACTTAACACCATTGTTCCTGTTTACGACTATGCAACCTATGCTAATTTAAGACCCACCATTAAACACCCAACCAATGCGCTGTATAATTTGGATGCCGATTTTGCCATTCCTAACTATATGACCGAAATGCAAGCGGTTTGGGGCGATGGAAAAATGAAAATTGTTCACGGAGTAGGATATCCCGAGCAAAATTTATCACATTTTAGATCTACCGATATTTGGGCTTCTGCAGCCGATTTGTATGAAGAACCAACCGGTTGGTGGGGGCGTTATTTTGAAGATTTATACCCCGATTATCTTATTAATCCGCCCGAAATCCCTCCGGCAGTGCAAATTGGCAATGTAGGAAACCTTATTTTTGAAGGAAGCAATAACAATTATGCCTTTACCGTTGCCAATGCAGATCAATTACAAAACATAGCCCAATCTGGAAACTTGCACGATGTAGTAAACCTACCCGATTGTGTGTATGGCGACAAACTGCTTTTTATGCGTGCAACAGCCAATACAACACTTTTTTACTCTCAAGTAATTAGCGATGCCTATGATGCCGCTACAAATAATGCCAATTACGGTACTGGAAACCTAGCTCAACAACTGGCTTTGGTTGCTCGGTTAATAAAAGGTGGATTGGGTTCGAAAGTATATATGGTATCGCTAGGAAGTTTTGATACGCATGCAGACCAAGTAGTAAGACACCAAGAGTTGCTCCAAGATCTATCCTCGTCTATCAAAGCGTTTTACGATGATCTATCTACCGCATCTATGGACGATAAAGTATTGGGAATGACTATCTCTGAATTTGGAAGACGACCCTACGAAAACGGCTCGGAAGGAACCGACCATGGTGCTGCTTCGCCGGTGATGCTTTTTGGTAGCGGACTTAACGGAAGCGGTTTTGTAGGTACACACCCCGATTTAAACACCTGGGACGAAAACGATAACCTGATACCCTCTACCGATTTTAGAGATATCTATTCTACTGTACTTACCAACTGGTTTTGCTTAGACCCAAGTGTGGTAAATACCATACTGCTTAACGAAACCTATCAAGACTTAGAACTTGGCTTTTCTTGCGAAGCCTTGGCAACACCCGATTTTGGCGACACAACAAGACTTACTCATGTTCCCGTTTACAAAAATAACCGTGTGTATATAGAAATAAATATGCCGGTTACCGCTCATACCGTTGTTCGATTATACGATATGCTGGGTAGAGAAATAGGCGTACTCTCCAACTCACTTCTCTTTGAAGGCAGACATACCATAGATGTACAAAATGCTATACAAAAACGATTGAGTATGGGACAATATATTTACCGTATTGAAACCGGCGGGCAGTTTTACAGTAAGTCTATTTTAATTAAGTAAATGCACCAACCGGAACACACCGGACGTAAGGTTTGATTTTTTATTTATACCTTTATATTAGCACGGCATAACCACACCCATACCAAGCTATAACAAGCTCGTACGGCTTATACCTATTCTTAATTGAATCTATAAAAAGAGATTAATGAAAACCCCATATTGTATTGCACAATGAATAGTAGTTATAAATTGTTTGTAAATGCTAAGTTGTCTTTTTGATTTCTGTTTTTGCACTATTTTATATCAAAAGGAATTGTATTTGGTTAAATCTCCGGATTTTTCAGGATTAAGGAATATGTTTCGGTAATAAGATATGCTGTCTTTATCGCTTTGCGAAAATCCGGTTAAACAAAAAAAGAGGAATAAAAGTAGCGCTATTTTCATTCCTCTAAAATAATAAAACTTACGGTTTTATACCGGTACACCAGTAAAACCGTTATCCACCGGTTACTCCGTCGGGAGGTGGAGGCGGTATTTGCCCTTCTTCACCGCAACAGGCTTGTTCGGTTATTGATTTGTCAGATAAGCTTCTTGGCGTACAAGAAAAAATGGCAAAAACAATGAGTGCCATAAATAAAATAAAACTTATTTTTTTCATGATTTAAAAAATTAAAAAATTAAAAACCTACCGGATAGCACCCTGCTAACCGGATGATGAGAAGCTTGACGGATGACGTAAGTAAGGCAAAAACTTGCTTCTCAAAAAAGTTAAAAACCTTACTTTGTCATCCCGAATTAAAACCGTGTAATTAGCCTCATTACACCGGAGGCTGCTTTAATTCTGACGCAAATAAATAACCTGAAAACGGGCTATATTGGAAAATTAACAGAAGCTTTACCGAAATTTTTAGGAAGGATATTTTCTAAAAAAATTCTTATCTTTAATCACTTGAAAAATAAGTTGCTATGCACAAAAAACTACTATCTGATGCTTTTAAAAAAGCAAAAAAAATATTTGCAACCAAATATGGTATTGATGCGTCCGAGTCACAATGCGCCGAGTTTCTTTCTGAAATATTGGAAGAAAAAAAAGTTGTATATACCGGAAGAAGCTTAAAAAACCATTACAATAAAGCTAAGAATAACAAATCGGTTGTTTTAAAACAAGAAAAGGTGGTTCAAGGACTTTGTGAATTTCTAAGTTATCATGACTTTGAAGATTTTAAAACAAAAAACCCCGAAACAAAATCGATTAGAGAAATTAAAAAAAACAAGATTTTACCCATTTTAATTGCCGGAGTCATCGTTATTGTAGTAGCATCTTTTTTATATTTTCCGAAAAAAGATTGTTGGATGGAATGGCAAAACGAAGAATACATAGAGGTGAATTTTAATGCTAAAAAACTGGCGCAAAGAAAAATAGTTTACTGTAATGAAGATATATTACAAAACCTAAAACAAATACATCCTACCTGCAACACCACATTTTTTATAAAAAACGAACCCATTGTTTGGTACGGTAAAAGCCCCGCCGGCAACTATGATTACTTCACCTATTATGGTAAACATCCGCTTACCGGTAAAACGCTAAAACCTATTACCAAGTACATCATTAAAAAATATCTATGCAGTGATTCTAATAACTAATCATCAAAACTTTTTTAGTAACTTGCAAAAAAATTATACCAAATTATGTTCTATAAAACTTTATTTTTTCTGTTATTATCTTCTTCCATTTTAATTGCGCAAACCGATTCCGGAAAAGCAAACAATTCTAAATTTACACAAGTAACCAACAATATTTATATGTACCAAAGTAAAGGTGGAAACATTGGTGTAGTTATTGGTAAAGACGCTATTTTTATGATCGACGACCAATTTGCCGATAATATTGAAGATGTAGTAAAAGACATTAAGCGTATTAGTAAAAATCCTATAAAATTTTTGGTAAACACCCATATGCACGGCGACCACACAGGAGGAAATACCTATTTGGCTAAAAAAGGTGTTACTATTTTTTCGCAAGAAAACACTCGCACCGGTTTAGAAAAAATGATGCGTAATAGAAGAGAAGAAATTAGAAAAACCAATTCCAAAAATGGAAAAATTGAAGTTACAAAGCCGCCAAAAATCACACTTCCGCAAATTACCTTTAAAGAAGATTTAACCTTCTATTTTGATAACGAAACAATTATAATAAAACACATTCCAAATGCACATACAGATGGCGATGTCATTGTTTATTTTCCGAAAAGCAATGTAATACATACCGGCGATATACTTTTTAACAAAATGTATCCAAACATAGATATAAAGAATGGCGGAAGCGTAGAAGGAGTAATCACAGCCTTAAAAGACATTACGATGCTTGCAAATGATGACACAAAAATAATTCCGGGACATGGCGATTTAGCTTCTTTGCAAGATGTAAAAAATAGTATGTATATGCTTACTTTTATTTATAAAAGAGTAATGATGTATTACCGCCAAAACAAATCGCTCGAAGAAATTCAAGCTATGAACCTTACCCAAAAATACGACGAGAAATATACCTGGGAATTTATAGATGGCAAAAAAATGGTAAACATCGTCTATGAAGACATAAAAAAACAACTTGGCGAGGTGGACACACGCACGATAGAACAACGCCTGCAAGACAAGCTAAAAGAAGCTCAAAAAGCAAAGAAAAAAGGCAACTAAAAATCTTTGTACCAATTAAACAAATCGGTTCTAATACCCAGATTTAGCCACGTGGTATTTTCTTTAAAAACCGTTTCGGTGTTGGTTTGAGGTTTTAGGTTTCGGTAAATTAGACTTCCGTAAATTTTCAGGTTAGTAGCAGGGTTTAAAATATAACCCGTATTAATTTCCAAATGGAAAAAGTCGGCAGTATTTCCTTGTGCCAACACATTTCCGTTATCAAATGGTCTGTCATATTCGCTGGTATAAACATTTCCGCCATAAGAAAAGGTATCTTCTTCGGTGTTAAAATCAAAGCCTCTTTTTGCTACTACTACTTTTAAGTCTGAAAAAATTCGGTTTTTGTTATATCGTGCAATTGCAATAAATTCTGAAAAATTGGCACCCAAAGTATGTGCAAGTGGTTGGTTATTATTCCCGTAATTTAACACTACCGTATTATGCGAATAGGTATAAGGTCTTACCCGGTTGTATTCCATTTGAAGGTTAAGCCCTTCCACTCCAAATGCTCGGTAATATTTAGCACCTAATTGGTAACCTATTTTGTTTTTATAACTTCCTTTTCCGCCAAAAATATCGGAAGAAGAAAATTCGTCTATTAATAATTGTCCGTATGCATTAATCCGGTCGGTAAATTTATATTTGGATGTTATTCCTATAAGTGCGTTTCCGCCTCGCGATCCTGTTGAAAATTCGATAGCTCTAAAGAAAATAACCGGATTTAGGTAATTAAAGTCAAATCCTCTGTTGTTATCGTTTTCCCAAATTACACTTTCAAACAAACCTATGTTTAATCGTTTGGTTACATTATAGCTTAAATAATGGTTTGCTATAAACTTGGTTCTAAACGAGCCGCCATCGGTTACTTCGGGACGCACATCTCGAAGCGACATCCAAGTATTGGTGTATTTTATTTTCCAAAAAGTAGTATTAATTCTCAAGTAGGGATAGGCACTGCTATTGTCGCTCAATAGTAACGAGCGGTAGCCGTCTCCTATAAAGTTTTTACCGTGACCTAATTGAAAATTCACTTTTTCTGAAGGCGAATAGGAAATATAACCTGTTGCTCTGGGATAGTCGTACGAATCGGTTTTAAACTCTTTGGCGATACCCATTGCAGGGATAATTGCCGGATTTCCTCCATCGGGTTTTATACTTTCGGCATAGCGATTAAAATAACCGGCAAACCGCCCTTGACTTTCATAAACGACTGCGAAAAAATTGAAATTTTTACCCAATCCGCCTTGTACATATACCAAACGGGTGTTGTTATAAGTATTTATATCCTCGTCAAAATCTTTTCCAACTTGCAAATCTACTCCCGGATCTAATGTAATCCAATAGTCTTCTCCTGTAAAAGCCACCATATGCTCATTCCAGAATTTTCTTCCTAACCAACCGGTAACATCTTTATGTAAGGATGCTCTTTTTTCAGAAAAATTATAATATTTATTTACTTCCGAATATAAATAGGGTTTTTGAGATGTATGGTTATTAAAACCTATTTTGTTTATAGCTTCGTCAAAACGGTTATACTGCTCAAATGATAACGGAATGTTAAGTACACTTTCAAACTCTTGATTTTTGTACGGTTCTTTTATTATTGCATCGTATTCGGTTGTCAAATCTATGTTTTGTTTGGTTTCTTCAATTAAAACCGTGTTTTGTGATAACGGAATTTTTATGGTAAGTGTAAATTGTGCGTAATGTGGTTTTGCATTAAATGTTGCCGGTTTAATTTTTGGTAACAAGTTAAAAACTCGTTTGGTTTCTTCTTTTAACTCATCGTAAACAGCATCTACATAAACCACTTTAAAAACACCTTCTTTATCAACCTCAAAAAGTACTTGTACATTTCCTTTATAATTTTCTTGATTTACAATTTCGGGAACGTTAAAGTTTTTCAAAATAGTGTTTTGTAACGTACTATTAAAACAGTCGGGAAGGTTGGTGATTTCTACTTCACTACATTCCGAAAAAACAGGGTATTTTTCTAATTCTTGGGCAAAAAGAGTTATCTGAAAAACAAGAAATAGCAATATAACAAATGGTTTCATGTGTTTATTTTTGTTAATTTTTAAAGTTCACTTGGAACTTACCATAACCAAATTGGTGTTTTAATAATAATTTAGTTACAGGCGTTTCATTTACACGTTATTTTAAACCCTCGAAAGATACGTCATTTTTGGCATATCAAAAACAAAGCCTCGAAGATAACGAGGCTTAAAATTATAGAATTAATTTTAATAATTAGTTGTTTACAACTATAACGAGAGGTAGCACATATTGAACTTTTACAGGGATATCACCTTGTCTTCCGGGAGTCATTTTTGGAAGTTTGCTTATTACCCTTTTAGCTTCCTTTGCTAGTCCTTTATCATCGGTTTGCACCAAAACATCTGTTATGTATCCTTTTTCATCAACCGTAAATTGTATAGGAATACGTTGTTCACCCGTGAGGTCTCCCGAACTTTTATCGGCATTAAATTTTCGAGACACAAATTTTTTTATTTTTTCTGAAAAACAATTAATGCGTTCTTGTTTGGTAGTTGTACTTTCGCATCCGGGAAAAACCGGAGCAAATTCTACCGACCTGATATTTTTGGTTATATCCGGTTTTACCACTTCGACAGTTGTTTTTCCTTTTTCCGGAATGGTAGCATCAGAGCTTATTTCTGTAGAAGGAACTCCGGTTTCTTGTTTGTTAAAACTGTTATCCACCGGTTTAATATGTGATACTACTTGTTGCTTTGGATGTTTTTTAACCGGTTTAGTGATTCTTTGTTTAACCGTTTTCTTTTTGGATTCTTCTAAAACATAATTTGCCAATGGGGCTTCTTCTAACAAATAATCTGACTCGGGTTGCACATACGAAATGCTTAGCTTTGAAGTGCTTTCAATAACAAAATAACCGAGTAACAAACTAATTATGAGTCCGATTTGAAAAAAAAGTCTAGAATTCCAAGGAATGTTTATTGACTTTTTATCATCAAGTTTGGAGGTGATTTTTTTGGTTGGCAGCAATTTGTAAATAATAGTTTTCATAACGATATGTATTAAAGGACTGCCATAATGGAAGTCTTGGTTACTGCCTTATACCGAATACAAATTCAATATATTTTAATTTCATGTTCTTTCATTGAACTATTTTCATTCTGTACCGGTATTATCCATTCTAAAATATAAAATAGTTTTGGACTATTTATTGGTATAAGAATAGATATTATATACGTAATTATGCAAGGTTTATGCCAAAAAAAAGCGCCCTTTAAAAGGACGCTATAAAGTATATAAATAGTTTGAATTTAATCTTGAACTTGAAATATAATAGGAAGCGTGTAAAGCACACCAACCGGTCTTCCTCGTTGTTTTCCCGGTTGCATTTTAGGAAGCATTTTAACAACTTTTTCGGCTTCTTTCGCCAACTTAGGGTGCGGTGCTCGTGCTTTTACTCCTGTCACACCGCCGGTCTTGTCTATTTTAAAAATTACGGTAATTCGTTGTCTTCCTTCCAGTCCTAAATCACCGGCTAAATCGGTATTAAACTTTTTATTAACAAATTTTTTGATTTTATCCGACATACATTTTTTCTTTGCCGCATTACCTTTAGCGCTTTCGCAACCCGGATAAACAGGTACTTTTTCAATAACGGCAAAAGGCACATCGGCAATTTCTTCCTCTACTTCTTCTTCTTCAATTTCTTCTACTTCTACGATTTCTTCCTCGGCATCGGTTTCTGTAGATTCTATCACGGTTTCTTCGATGTCTTCTTCGTCTTCAATCACCTCTATCTCTTCCGGTGCTGCCGGTGGTGGTGGAGGCGGAGGCGGAGGGGTCGTTTGATCTGTAATCGGGATATCTTCTTCAAGGTCATCGGCTACATCAACCATTCCGGTATCGATATCAGATTTTTCGTAAGTTTTGTGCTCAATGGCTCTCCAGGTAATAAAAAGCATTAGTATCATTCCTAATTGAAAAAATAATAAGCTTCTTTTCGAAAGGTCAATCTTTGGATTTTTTTTTACTTCCATAGTGTTGTATTTATAGTTGCTAAAGTATAATAAATCATATAGTAATCAAAAAAATAACGAAATATTTTTTATACACTTTTCTTATCTTTTAACTTCCAAAACAGAGTAAATCCTATAAACAGCCCTATTGTATTTGCCAAAACATCAAAAAAATCGGCTTGACGTAAGGGAATCATCAATTCTTGAATAATCTCAATAATTATGCCATAAAAAAAACATAGTAAACCTATTAACCGTGCTTTTGAGATAGATAAATGCTTGTTATCGTGACGGTAAAAGAACAATAACCACCCAAAAACTAAAAATAAATGAATGATAGTATGCCCTATTTTATCGAATGGAATGTAGGTTTTAACGGGTATCAATACCACCTTTGGCATTAAAAACAATAGTGTAATTAGTAGTGTATAAACTACAACAACTACCGAAACAGATTTATGCGCCAATAATTTTTTTATACGCCTGGTCATCAAGAAGGGACTCTATTTCATCGGGATTAGCAATTTTTACTTTTATCATCCATCCATCTCCGTAAGGGTCTTGATTTACTTTTTCGGGTTCGGCTTCTAACGAATCGTTAAACGCTATTATTTCTCCAGATAATGGTAAAAACAAATCGGAAACGGTTTTAACGGCTTCAACTGTTCCGAATACTTCATCTTTATCAAGGGTTTCGTCGAGTGTTTCTACCTCTACATAAACAATGTCTCCCAATTCACCTTGTGCAAAATCGGTGATGCCGACAGTAGCTATATCTCCTTCAATTTTAATCCATTCGTGATCTTTAGTGTATTTTAAATTAACAGGTACGTTCATAATAGTTTTTATTTTTAATTATTAATTTCCAAAATTATATCTTAGTGTTAGCCCGCTTCTAATTGTGGTTTGTGGAAATGCCGTTGAGATAGCATATTCGGAGAAGGTATGGTCGTAATAGAACAATACGGTTAAGTTTTTGGTTAGTGAATAATCTGCGGTAAATTGAATTCCGTAAAGGGTCTGTCCAGCAGTAGTTTGATTGTTTACCAAATCCAGATATCTAATAATGGTCTTATTATCTCGTAGAGATAAATCTAATTTAAAGTTTAAATCGCTTTTAAGCACTTTCTTTTTACCTCCAATGTTAGTTACAAATCGCAAATCCTTAATTCTGTAACCCAATCCTATAACGTATTCTTTTCCAATAATTTCGGTTAATAAATTATTGGCAAAACTTAATGACATGGCTCTATCTTTTCTGATTTCGGCAAGTATTTTAACCGAGTTTTTCATTTCAAAATCTATTTTAATAAGTGGTGAAAACTGCTCGGTAAGTGTTACGTTAGAGAGTATCATTTTGGTTTTAAAATTACCTGCTTGATCGGTTGCTTCCGGATTGTTTTTATCGTAATCTAAGTTGTTTCTAAAATTGTTTACCGAATAGTCGGCACGATAGCCGTGTTGAATAGAAAATCGTTTAAATCGTTTTTTAAACCATTTTAGTTTCATTAATCCTGTGTATTTCATATCCCAATTGGGCAACGGAATGTCTCTTAAGAAGCCTGTTTTTTCTCTTTGTGCGTTACTTCCTTTGTATGCCGACAAAAATGCGGGTAATAATACGTCTTGACTGGTTTTTCCGAAACCAACAGGAAATCCTTCTGCATCTAACGGGTAGTTTGTACTACCGTAATGTTTTTCGGCCAATCGTTTTGCAATTACCAATCTGTTATTTCTAAAATCGTCAAATACGGTAGAGGCGTTTTCGTCGCTTTTGCTAAATGCGGTTTTAATTAGGTTGGTAGAGATATTAAAATTACCAAAATTGTTTGGCGACAAGGTACGGTACAAACCGTCTTCTACGATATAGTTTTCGGCATAGTTTTCGTTGTAAATACGACTACCGTTAAAGTCTATTTTTAGATTAGGAAGTATTTCGGTATTGATTTGATAGTCAAACTGTTGTTTTTCCATTTCGGTGTATTGCTCATTAAATTCGGGGTAAATGGTAAGCCACCCTTTTCGAGCGGCAAGTTCTCTAATTTCCGCTTGGCTACCGAATGTAAATCCGGCAGTGGGTTTTAGGCTTCCTGCAAAACCTACCGAAGGTATGTATCCGGGCAAGAAGATTCCGTTATCTTCTTGGTAATTAAACTGAATTTTTTTTATTGCTGTTAAAATTCCTACCAAGCCGTTTAGTGCTTTATCGCCTCCGCTTAAACTCGATCTTCCGGAAGTAGAATTACTTCCTCTTCCCTTATTACCTCTGCTATTAAGGCTACTTGTAAACGATCCTTTTTCTTCTCTTTCTTCTTTTCCTTTTAATCGTTCGTTTCGCTCATTCTTTCCTCCTTTACCTTTTCCGCCTTGTTTTTCTTCTTCTCCTTGAAGAATTTTATTTTTCTTTCTTCTGCCTTTTCTTCGCTTGGTAAGTCCTATGTACTTATAGAAACTTTTCATATCAAGAGAAGAATTAATTTTATGCTGGTTGGAGTTTTGTACCGTGTTTCCTAAATCAAATACCTGTGTTGTTCCATCTCTTAGCGGAATTTCTATTTCTCTAAATAAGTTACTGCTTCGTTGCCATTGATAATTGCCCATATATGAATAGGTGGCTCTAACAAATTTTAAAAACGGGAATTTACTAAACGGCAAGTCGTAATTAACTTGAAGCGATTGGTAATGTTGATTGGGTTCGCCAAGGTTAAAAAACCCGTCCCAGATTCCTATACTGTTGTCAATTAATCCCGAATCCGGGTTGATATAATTTGTTACTATTCTGTTATTTGTAGATGTGAAGTTTGCTCGAAGTGATTTTGTTAGATTATAGTTTAAGGTATATTGCCAATCGAATAAATAGTTGCGTTGGTACAATACGGGAACATCTATGTTTCCGGCAAGCAGGTTAATGTTTCTAAACTTTTGTTCGTTGTATTGTCTAATAATGCTTGAGCTTACCGACACATTAGAAGGCAGGTAGTTAAAGTTTAAGTCTTTTAAAAATTTCCAATATTTTCCGGTAAACAGGGAGTCGTTTTTCTTAAAGGGTTCGACGGGTTTGGCTTTAAAACTATAATTGTAGGTTCCACCAAGGTTTACATTTTGCTCAAGTGATTTTTCAATTTCAAAATCTGTATGATCTACCCGGTTATAGGAATAGGAAAAAGTAAAGTTTTCTATATCATAAACGCGTTGTGTTTTTGAATCTGTTCGGTCTTTTCTAACGCCGATAAAGTTAATGCTTTGTCGTTTTGTATAGTTTACAGATTGGTCTTTAATACGTTTTCTTTCGTCGGCATTTTCGGTATTATCCAATCGAGCTTGTAGCTCAATATCTTGATATTCGGGATCGAATTGTGGCGTTATAAGTTCTTCATTTCGACCGTAATTAAATGGTAGTTGAACGCCCCATTTTTTGGGTAATAGTTGACCTAAATTTACATTGGTAACCACATCATAGGATTGAACATCCTCTCTGCTTCTTTGGTTGGGACCTTGCTCTATAGACCCGAAACCTATAGTGCTTCTTTTTCCGGTAGCGGTTATCGAAGCGAAATCGGCAAGATTAACATCCATATTGGCTACTGCTGCCCATCCTCCTTCGTTGTTTAGTTCGGAAAGGCGTAACTCGTTAAACCAAACTTCTCCGCAAATATCGTTATTGGCTGCATTTCTTAATCCTAGCATTACAATACGAACGTTCCCGAAACTGGGGTTTCCTTTTATTCCTATACGCAATTCATTTTCGGGACCTGAATATCCTCCTTCAAGGTCGGATTGATTAAAAAAGACTACATCATTAGGGTTATAATTGGGGTCGCCTAAAACTCTTGTTTTTACTTCTTGTAATAAACTTAGCGGAAGCTTTAACCTGTTTTCTATGGGCCATACTCCTTCTCTGGAAGTCGTTCCGAAGGGTGTTGGATTAAGGGGTAATTGTATTTCGTAATAACTTTGGTCCAAATCGTTCCCTAATCTAATAAATGCAACCATTTCTTCATCATTTAGGGGAGTTTCGGCTACTAAAGATTCGGCATGAATAAACATTTCCAGATTTTTATACTGCCGCATATCTACATTAAAGTTTTTATAAACACCTCTTCCGTCGCCCGGTTCTAACCCACATACTCTCAAAGCCAAAGATTGTTCGTTTTGGCGAATTATATTATTGTTGTTGTTTAATTGTTCTCTTATTACTCCTGGGGGAAGTACATAAGGAATGGGTTGTCTGCTACCGTTTTCTTCAATACTAATACTTTGGTTTTCAAAGATAGTATTGTCTAAAACGGGGTCTTCTCCTGTTTCGTCCAGCGATAACAAGTATCTTCTGTAATCGCCTCTTACAAGTGATAATGTTGCAAATCGCAACACAATATCTTGTGGAAATTGCGATAAATACATTCGCATAAAACGAATGGACCTAAAGTCGGAAATTCCGTTTATAATTTGATCGGGTTCACTTATCGGGATTTTAAATTGAACCCAACGTGTAGGGATAACGCTATTGTTGGGTAAGGTAACATCTACTTCTTTAATATCTGTTATGTAAGGGTTATTATCCCTATTCATTCCCGGGAATATATTTACTTTATACTCGTAGTAACTATCTACGGTATTCATGGTGTTATCTCTGTTTAAATCTTCTACATCGGGTTGTGGGGTAGATCCTCTATCGGTATTGGTTACAGTTTCGGGAGAATTTCCCTGTGTTCCGTTATAAAGTTTGTACCTGTCGAAAATATTTCCTTCTGCCTGTAAAAAATAAAGGTAATTATCTCCGGCGGGGTCGGGCAAGTTTGCAAAAGCCGGATATTTTGCTGCTTCTTCGGCATCGGTTAATCCATCTAACCCGATATCTTGGTTTATCCTTTCTTGTCCTTGTGTATCGAATGTGTAAACTAAAGATTGGTTAAGCGGTACTTTCCCGAAGTTGGTCTCTATAGTTCCGTCTGTTGAGCCGTCTATCGGAAGTCCGTTCTCGTATTGTTTTCTTCCGTCTTTTAAGATGTCTTCGGATATATTTCCCAAATTAAAATTAATTATACCTCCCGGATTTCCTTGGTTTTCTTCGTAAATAAAGGGGTCCATAATCCAAAATTCAATAAACTCAACATTTGATCTCTCAAAGTCGGTGCTGGTAATTTGTCGCATAATACCGGCAAATCGATCTTGCGGGTTGGGTAAATTATTTCCACCATTTGCTTCGGGTGAAAAGTTATAAGGTCCTCGTTCATCCGGATGGTAGTCTAAATCCAGTGTAAATAGTGCTTGAGTTTGACCTTGAACGATATCTTGTTCGGGAAAAATTTCATCTCTAAAAACTCTTCTGGTAAAAGGTGATGACAGGTCTTCATCATTAATTCCCGGAGGGCGTTGGCGACTGTAAAAAATGGGGTCAATGGTATACCAAGCCAATCGTGCTCTGTTGTAGTTATATGCCAGATTATCGTTGGGATGTTCGCCACCAAATCCTACCGGTGTGGAAGACAAGAACCAAGATAGAGGTGTGTTTATGTCTATACGTGTTTGAGATGCTTCAAAATCATCTATATATACTGTTGCTTCTCCTCCAAAATCGGCAACTTTTGGCGCACCCGGTAAAAGGTAGGCAAACTCGCCTCTTATTGAAAAATTAGATTCTACATCGGTGTCTATATTAGGAAGTTTATTTACTAATCTTGTTAAAAAGGGAACTTCGGTAGCATAATTTGCATTTATCCCAAACATAGTATTATTAATGGGTTCTACTCCATAAGATGATTTTTGGGTCATAGGTCTCTCATTTAAATTTAGGTAAGTGGCTCCTACTTGAAACTCATCACTAAATTTATGTTCGACGTTAAGACCCGTAAACCGCTTGGTTTGCTGACCAAATAAGGTTGTGTTTTCGGTGGTAACACTTATGGGTGTATTGGAGTTTTGTAAGGATGGGTCTAATATTTGAACGGTACCTAATTGGTAATTTACTGTATAATCTATTCCTTCTACCAGTACTCTTCCACCTGCTGTTACAGTTACTGATCCTTGCGGAATATTAAATCCTCCAATAGGAATTCCATTAGAGCCGGTAGATTTGTAGCTTCCTTTTAATTGAAATTTATTCTTGTCGCTGTCCTCTTGTTCGGCTTGTATTTTTGTGCTGTCATAAAGTGATTTATAGACATATTTATTTTGATTTGCGTTATAGGTGGTCGGGTTGTTGTAGTCTTCGGTTCCGCCGGGAGTATTGTCTAACTTATTAAACAGGTATTCGCCAAAGGGTTCTACGCTGGTAAAGATAATTCTTCCGTTTTGTGTGTCAACTGTTATTCCGGGAAGAAAATCAAAAAAACCATCACCTTCGGGTTGAAGGTTTTGATTAAAATCTAGTCTGTCCAAATTAAAAACTCGCAAAAGCGTTGTGTTTTCAACATCGTCGGGTAGTGGTGTAGCCGGAAAATCGGGTGTTGGTTCTGCGGCTGTTATATAGTTAAGCGGTGATGGGTCTAAGTATAAGATATTTAATCTAAAATCTTCGGGTTCTAATTGAAAACCACCGATAGGGTAAATATTCTTCATCATTAAATCCCAGACAGGTTCATCTACATTGGTAATATTACTTTTCAACATTTTTACCACCAAGTTTTGTGCAAGCCCTACATTATTCTCGTTGTTATTTCCTCCGCCGCCATTACCCGGTAGTTCACCTCCATTTGCTTCAACTCCGTCGTTAGAAAACTCTCCAACTTGATAAACTTGCCCGTTTACGGTAAATTGAAAAGAAACCCCGAGTACTTCGTCATTATTAAGTCTTTGATTTAAAGATATGTATCCCAATTGAGAGTTAAGTGTATATTCATTGGGTTGAAGTTTTCTGGCATTTTCTAATATTGCATAATCCAATCCGTCGCGCACCTGTACACCGCTAAATCCGGCTTGTACACTGGCGACATCTCTAATAGATTCGTTTAAGATAGATTGTTCACTTCCGTCAATTCCAAAAGGATTAAAATCGTTGTTTGCGTTGTCCGGAAAAGAGGAAGGAGAGGTGTTAATAAATCCTCCCGGAGGAAAAGGCAACCCGATATTTTCGGGGTTTGACTCGCCTATGTCTTGAACAGCAACAATATTCCTTACGTTCTCGATAGTATTATTTCGGTTGGTAATCCAAACTTCGACACGGGTTATTTGTACATTTGAGTTAATAAACGGGTATTGTTTTAAAACCCTATCGTAATTGTCTCTAAAATAGTGTGATAAGAAAAAGTGTCTGTTATCGTCATAATCTAATGCAAAAAGTTCAAATTCGGTTATGGTTGCATCTCCTTGGGCAACGACAGTACGTGTTTCGGATTTTTGCTCTGAAAAAACTCCGGTTATGGTTGTTTTGCCGAATTGCAATTCGGTTTTTACACCAAAAAGGCTTTGCGCACCTTGAATAAGAGAGCTGTTTAACGGCATATTTACGTTTCCTACTTCAATTTTTCGAATTATATCGTCTTCGGTTGGTGTATATTCTAATTTGATTTGGTTTTGAAAATCAAAAGTAGATTGTGTGTCGTAATTGGCATTGATTTGAAGGCGTTCGCCTACTTTTCCGAGAAGGCTAAGACTTATTCTTTGGTCAAAATCAAACGAAAAATTTCTTCTGTTTCGGGGCGAAAAGGAAGGGTTGTCTTGTTTTGTAAAAAGGATTCCCAAATCCATTTCTACACTTCCTTGCGGGATAACTTCTATGGTATTTCCTCCAAAAACAGATTCAAAAAAGTTTGAATTTACATAGAGAGCCGGTATTAAGTTTTTCTGCAATTCTTCGGAGCCTTCTTTTCTACCGTCGGCTGCATCTATTTTATCTTTAAAATAGGATTTCATTTGTTGTTTTAACACTAGGTTTTGATATTCTTCGGGAGTAAGAATAAGTGGGTAACTAATATTGAAATCTCCTAGGGTTTGTGTATAAATATACCTATCGGTTATGGGGTCGTAGGTATATAAATCCTCGATGCTGGTTGGTGTAGGGAGAATCATGCTTCCGGTGGTGTATCCTGTTTGGGTTGTGTCTTGTGCGTTTGCCGGTAATCCCCAAATAATAATAGCTACAAAAACAACTATTTTTAATACTCTTTTGTGATGGTTGTTATCTTGTATTATGCCCAATTTACAAATTTTTTAAAGCCAATTTAATGATGGTTTCTACGCTTGCATCAGGGTTTTGCATACAAATTTTGTCGCAAACTTTTTCGACTTGCTTACGCGAAAAACCCAATGTGTCCAAAGCAGATAACGCTTCATCTTTGTTGGTATTGTTTAACACGGTAGAATTTGTTTCGATACCGTACACTTTTACTATTTTATCTTTCAGCTCGATGACCACTCGTTGTGCTGTTTTTAATCCAATTCCTTTAACCGATTGAATGGTTGCTATATCATTTAAAGCTATTGCTTCTTTAACTTGTTCTGGATCAAGAGACGAAAGCATGGTTCTTGCCGTACCGGTTCCTATACCCGAAACCGAAATTAATAATCTAAATATTTCTCTTTCAATCACAGACGAAAAGCCATACAATGTATGAGCATCTTCTCTTACTTGAAGGTGTGTATATAACTTTACATTTTCTGAATTGGGGATATTAGAAAATGTAAACAACGAAATGTGAATTTTATATCCTACACCATTACATTCTATCACAACATCTGTAGGGTTCTTTTCTACAAGTTTTCCTTGTATGTGGGTTATCATTGGCTAATTACTGTTGAAGTTTCAAATATAGTATAATTATTTACATCTGCCATATTTTGAAAGGGTAAAAAAATCATATTCATTTAACACGTTTTTAAGGCTGTTTGTCGGGTTTCTTTTTGTTGTGCATCTACAACGGCAACAGCTGCAATATTTACCATTTCTTCAACACTGGCTCCCAGCTGAAGGATGTGTACGGGTTTTCGCATTCCTAACATAATAGGACCTATGGATTCAACATTGTATAGCGATTTTAATAATTTATAGGTGCCGTTTGCGGCGGTTAGATTTGGAAAAATTAGTGCATTTACTCTTTTTCCGGATAGTTTTGAAAACGGGAAATTTTCTTGTAAAAGTCTGGAGTCTAAAGCAAAATCTACTTGTATCTCTCCGTCCACAATGGTGTCGGGGCAAGATTTATGTAAGAGAGCTACTGCTTCTTTCACTTTTAATGCTTGAGGATGCTTTGAAGACCCGAAATTAGCATAAGAAATCATAGCTATCACGGGTTTTATACCAAACATTTTCATGGTATAATTAGTCATTTGTGCGATTTTAGCCAGTTCTTTTGCAGAAGGATCAATATTAATGGAAGTATCTGATATAAAAAGCGGTCCTTTTTTTGTTAACATTAAGTTTGTAGTTGCCACTTTACTAACACCTTCGTATCTTCCAATGGTTTCTAAAACGGGTTTAATTACCTCCGGGTAGGATCTTGAATAACCCGAAATCATAGCATCTGCATCACCTTCGTTTACCATCATTGCGGCAAAGTAATTTCGTTCTCGCATGATTTTACCGGCAGAATAACGAGTTACTCCTTTTCGTCGTCTTTGTTGCCAATATTTTTCGGCATATTTATTTTTTATTTCTAATAAATCATCGCTCTTAGGGTCATAAATTTTAACATCGTCTTCAAAATCTATTTCTTTCATTAAAGAAAGTATTTTGTCTTTTCTTCCCAAAAGAATGGGTGTTCCTATGCCTTCTTCCATAACTATTTGTGCAGCTTTAAGGACGTCTAAGTGATCGGCTTCGGCAAAAACAATTCGCTTTGGGTTGGTTCTCGCCCGATTGTATAACATTCTTACAATTTTGTTGTCGTTACCCATTCGGTTGTAGAGTTCGTCTTCGTATTTTGCCCAATCGGTTATTTTTTTCTGTGCCACACCTGTTTTAATGGCTGCTTTTGCTACGGCGATTGGAATGGTAGCAATGAGTCTGGGATCAAAAGGTTTGGGAATAATATAGTCTTTCCCAAACGAAAGTTTGGTTTCTCCGTATGCAATATTTACTTGTTCGGGGACAGGCTCTTTTGCAAGAGCAGCCAATGCAATCACCGAAGCTTTTTTCATTTCTTCGTTAATCTTACCGGCTCTTACATCCAACGCGCCTCTAAAAATGTACGGAAATCCCAATACATTGTTTACTTGGTTTGGATGGTCGCTACGACCCGTTGCCATAATAATATCATCTCTGGTTTTTATTGCCAAGTCGTATTTTATTTCGGGGTTGGGGTTTGCCAACGCAAAAACAATTGGATTTTTTGCCATTGTTTTAAGCATCTTAGGTGTAATAATATCGGCGACTGAAAGTCCCACAAAAACATCGGCATTGTGCATGGCTTCTTCAAGAGTATAGATGTCTTTTGAAGTAGCAAATTGAGCTTTTTGAAGGGGCAATTTTTCTCTATCTTTTCTAATAACACCCTTGCTGTCCAGCATAACAATATTTTCAGCTTTTACTCCAAAGGCTTTATACAATCCGGCACAAGCAATTGCTGCAGCTCCGGCACCACTGATAACAATGGAAACTTCTTCTATTTTTTTATTGGCTATCTCTAATGCGTTAAGTAAGGCTGCCGCCGAAATAATTGCGGTGCCATGTTGGTCGTCGTGCATCACGGGAATTTCCAACTCTTCTTTTAATCTTTTTTCTATCTCAAAAGCTTCGGGTGCTTTTATATCTTCCAGGTTGATACCTCCAAATGTGGGTGCTATTTTTTTTACTGTTTCAATAAATTCATCTGCATTTTCGGTGTTTATTTCAATATCGAATACATCTATATCGGCAAAAATTTTAAACAGTAGGCTTTTTCCTTCCATAACGGGTTTTGATGCTTCGGCACCAATGTTTCCAAGCCCTAGAACGGCGGTTCCGTTAGAAATTACCGCTACCAGATTTCCTTTATTGGTATATTTATAAACGTTGTTTACTTCTTTTTCAATCTCTAAACAAGGTACTGCAACTCCCGGCGAATAGGCTAAAGAAAGGTCTCTTTGGGTTGCATATTTTTTGGTAGGTACTACTTGTATTTTTCCGGGTTTTGGGTGTGAGTGATACCTGAGAGCTTGCTGTTTTTTACTTTTTCGTCTCATAATCTTTGGTTCCGTCTAAAGTGAACTACAAAGATACGGCAGTTTAAGGTATAATTTATACGAAAGTATAAGAAAATCGAATACGTAAGTTAGATTATTTACTAAAAAGAAGTTTTGAAAGTATCAAGAATTTTATTTGTAATAAAACAATGATTTAGTCGGTAGTGTCTTTTGGTAATATGGTTGTATTAATAAGGTTTACTCCTTCACCACCTTAAAACTCCTAACACCCTCTTGCGTAATCACTTTTACCAAGTAAACACCGGATTGTAAGTTGGACACGTTTATGGTTTTGCTATTGTCCTGCACTTGTATCACTTCTTTGCCCAATAAGTTATACACTTGTATTTGTTTAATCACTGCGTTGTTTGGGTTATTTATTTGTAAAACCACTGTTGCGGGGTTTGGGTAAATACTTAGAGATTGTAAGGATTGGTCTTCCATCCCGAGATAGGTAAGGTTACGGTACCAGACAATATTATATTCATACTGCCCTGCTCCCAAAGATATTATTTTTGATGC
>JALWKK010000099.1 GCA_027081505.1 Flavobacteriaceae bacterium | reverse complement strand
GCTATGTTATCCGTTACGACTGGCAAACCGGAAATAATTATACCGTTAGACCTACCCATCCCGACCCCAAAGTGAAGCTTCGGTTTAACTGGAATGCCGCAATCAACATAGACCCGTTTGATAATAACACCATTTACTTCGGTAGTCAATTTGTTCATAAAAGCACCGATAAGGGTTTAACATGGAAAATTATTTCACCGGACCTTACTACCAACGACAAATCCAAGCAAAAACAAGATGAAAGCGGCGGATTAACAATAGACGCAACCGGAGCCGAAAATTACACCACCATTTTAGTTATTGAACCTTCTCCCGTTGAAAAAGATATGCTTTGGATAGGAACCGATGACGGAAAAGTGCATTTCACTCGCGATGGAGGAATGAATTGGACAGATGTTACCCAAAATATAAAAGGAATGCCCGGCGGTGCTTGGATTCCACAAATAAAAGCATCTAACAAGAGCAAAGGAGAAGCCTTACTGGTTGTAAATGATTACAGAAGATTTAACTATACTCCGTATGTTTTTAAAACTTCCGATTACGGAAAGACTTGGAAAAGAATTGTAGATACAGCAGATGTAAAAAGTTTTGCTTTGTGCATTTTAGAAGACCCTATTGAAAAAAATCTACTTTTTTTAGGCACAGACGACGGTTTGTACTTTTCAATTAATGCCGGAAACTCTTGGCAAAAATTCAACAACGGATTTCCTACAGTGCCGGTTAAAGATTTGGTTATACATCCACGCGAAAACGATTTAATAATAGGAACGTTTGGACGTGCAGCTTGGGTGTTGGACGATATAACTCCCTTACGAGAAATAGCAAATAATAAACAACTTTTAAACAGTTCGATAAAACTTTTTAAACCGCAAACAGCCTATCAAGCCGCTTACCAACAACCCACCGGAAGCAGATTTGGAGCCGATGCCTTATTTGTTGGTCAAAATAAACCACAAGGAGCTCATTTTAGGTATTATTTTAAGAAAAGTACAACAGAAAATACCGATAAAGAAGAAGAAAAACCGAAAGAAGATACACTTGCAGGGAAGAGTAAGGACAGTTTATACTTACGCATTTATAATAACGACAAACTCATACGTACGTTAAAAAGAAAAAAACCGGATAGCTCGGGAATCTATCGTTGGACTTGGTATCTCGATGAAGCAGGGATTAAAAGACCCTCACGTAAACTTCGCAAACAAAAAACCGAACCCGGAGGAGTACGTGTAAAACCCGGAATCTATAGAGCAGTTATTACGTATAATGATAGGATATCTGAAACTACTATTGAAGTAAAATCAGACCCAAGACTTAACATTTCGCAACGCGCTATAAATGAACGATACGAAACCGCTAAAAAGTTGGAAAAGATGATGTTTTCGGTAACTCAAATCGTAGAGCAATTGATGAATGCGAAAGATGAAATTTCTAAATTTAAAAAGCAATTAACCAAAACCGATAAAGAAAAATACAAGCAGCAAATAAAAAAATCGGATAGCATTGTTAAGCAAATCAACACGTTGGTTGATGGGTTTTTAGGAAAAGAAGATAAACGCCAAGGAATAACAGCAAGAAAAGAAATACCCGTAGTACAACGTATAAACACTGCAAGTTGGTATGCCGGTAGCCGTCCAAACGGGTTAACAGAAACCGAACATCAATTAATTAAACAAGCCAAAGAAGCCTTAAATACTGAACTGACGAAAGCAAACACATTTTTTAATAAAGATTGGAAAGGTTTTATTGCCGAAATGGAAAAAATTGAAATAGCCCCTTTTTCCGATAAAAAAAATGTTACTTTTGAGTAATAATTACTACTAAAAACAAATCATAAAGCTAAATAGTATGAAAACGCGAAACCTTTTATTTGTTGTGTCTTTATTTGCTCTTGTTGTTTCTTGTAAAAACGAAAAAAAAGAAACCAATCTTGAAGAGTCTACCCAAAAAGAATTAAAAAAAGAACCCATGTTAATGGTGCAGCCCAAAGATGTAAAAATTACTTGGACTGCCTACAAAACCACAGAAAAAAAACCGGTTAGCGGTACTTTTAAAAAAGTAGATTTTGCTATGAAACACGGTAAAACACCTTTGGAGTTGCTAAACGGTTTAAGTTTCACCATTCCGGTCAGTAGTATATTTTCTAATGATGAAACAAGAGATAAAAAGTTGATAGCATCGTTTTTTGGTGCGATGACCAACACCGAATTAATTTCGGGTGAATTGCAAGTTATAGAAAACAAATCGGTTAAGGCTTCTATAACATTAAATGGTGAAGTGAATGATTTACCATTAATTTATAAAATTGAAGACAATACAATTTATCTAAAAGGCTTAATGAATATGGAAGACTGGAAAGCTACAAAAGCCATTGTCGCTTTAAACAAAGCTTGTTTTGATTTGCATAAAGGAGCCGACGGAATAAGTAAAACTTGGAATGAAGTAGAGGTAATGGTCACGGTTAACATTGATAAAATGTAGTGTAGATTTTTTTTAAAATTAACTATAAGTAAAAACCCTTTGCAACGTGAGATTGTAAAGGTTTTTAGATTTGTATCAAAAATGTTTCTTTTTAGGACATCAAAAACTAAAGATGTACTTTATACCAATTTTAAATATAAAATAGTTCAAAAAGATTTGGTATAATACCGATACTACTTGAAAATAGTTCAATTTATTGGACTATATTGAAAGTGTAATCGGTATTATGTTTCATTATTGCTTATATAGGTATTATATGAATAACAATAAAGATGCCAAAATCCCTGCTGTTTAAAGTGAAATTGAAAAAAAATTATCCAATTCCTTTAAACCAATCTTGAAAATAATCACCAATTACAGGAATGGGTTTTTTAGAGCCTTGTACTGCGCCAATAAAACCTATAAGCCAAATTACAAAACTTAATCCTGAGAAAATCATAGAAATGTAGCGCTTCCCGATAATGATCCGGCAAAGCTTAATAAAACAGCTACAATTAAAACTCCAAGCATTTGCCTAATATGAAATGAACCTAATTCTGATTTATTATTGTTATTCATTATTAATGCTACTATCCAACCTATTAATGTTAGGTAAGAAATAATAGCCACTGTTTTTCCGTTGTTTGAAGAATCTTGTGACATTTTTTAATTTTTTGTTATTATTAGGCTATCAATTTACAAAGATTAATCTAAAAAAGTAAACCATTGCTGAAATTTATCGCTAAGCCAAGGTATTGTTTTCTTCATATTAAAAATGATGGTTGCAATAGAAAAAGACCAAAGGGTAAAAGCGAGTAACCAAATAACCTCACCCAATCTGGGATCGCTAAGGGTTTGTAACAGTTGTGAAATAAATAAAATAATTACCAGACCAAACATGTTTTTAATATGATAGGTTACAAAAGCGTATTTTTTATCTTTGTTAAGAAAATAAGCAACAATCAATCCTATAAACGTTAAATATGCTATAAGCGCATAGGTTTTTTCTTGTTTATTCTTCATTTAAAATTAGTTTTTTGTTTGCTAAAATTCCATATACTTTTCCTTTTAATTTCTCACCAAGGAGTGCTGCATTTTTTGAAGTAGATGTGATATGTTCTTCAGTAAATTTCCATTCTTTACTTGGGGTAAATAACGTAATGTCTGCTATGTTTCCTTCAGTAAGTGTTTGTTGTTTAATTCCAAAAGTTTCTTTTAACCGTGTAAGTGCAGCAATAGCCTCCTCTAACGATACTAATTTTTGTAATGCGCCAAAGCAACTTTCAAGCCCAATACTACCATACAAAGCATGTTCAAACGCAACTTTTTTATGATCGATGTCTATCGGGTTATGATCGCTTGTAACACCATCTATTGTTCCTTCTTTTAAGGCTTTTAACAGGGCTTTTAAATCTTTTTTAGAACGTAGTGGAGGTTTTAATTTAAAGTTGGTATTAAATTCTTGTAATGCCTCATCGGTTAAACAAAGGTTGTTTATAGAAACACTACAGGTTACATTTAGCCCTTTGTTTTTTGCTTTTTTAACAAGCTCAATACTTTTCTTTGTAGAAATAGTAGGAATATGCAGTCTTCCGCCGGTATATTCCAAAATATATAAATCGCGAGCTATTTGTAATTCTTCAGCAATAGCAGGGATACCTTTTAATCCTAATTTAGTAGAAACAACTCCTTCATTAACTTGTGCTTTTCCGGATATAGAATCATCAGTAGGATAGGATTGTACCAAACCATTAAAAGTTTGGCAATATTGTAAGGCAATTTTTAAAAGATTTGGTTGCGAAACCGGTTTTTTATAATCGTAAAAACTAGCAGCACCGTGAGATTTCATATCATAGAGTTCTGCCAAATGATCTCCTTCGCTGTTAATCGTTAAAGCACCGGTAGGGTAGAGGGTAACAGCATTGTTCTTTGCCTTGTTTTTAATAAATTCGATATTTGATTTAGAATCGGGTACGGGATTTGTGTTTGTGTTTACACAAATGTGCGTAAAACCGCTTTTGGCAGCGACAAGCAACCCGTTTTCGATGGTTTCTCTTTCTTCAAAACCGGGTTCACCAAAGCTTACACTAGAGTCAAACCAACCTTGTGAAATGTGTAAATCGGGTAAATTAATTTCTTTAAATCCATTTGTGTTGTCAATTTTTGAAGCTATTTTTAAAATTAACCCATTTTTTATTAAAACATCACAAACCTTATAGTGGTGCTTACTATCGGGGTCTATAATAGTTGCTTTTTTGATTAAATAATTCATTGCTTAAAAAATTTTAAAACCAACATTTCTAAAAGTAAAAATAGTAATGCTGCCATAACAAACCATTTCCATAATTGAATGATGGTATTTTGACCGGTTATTTCAGAAAATAATTTTGTTACTGAAGTAAAGGGTTTAACGTTCTCCCACTGAGAAATATCTTGGTAGATCAAATTGCTTTCATCTCTTGGGTAATTGTAACTAATGGTCTGAAGCACTTCGGTGTCTTTATAAACACTGTAATTATTAGCTTTTTCAGGAATATCATTCGTTGTGACAAATACTTTATTTAATTTGCTTTTTTGAAGCGGAATAAAAGATGATGTACTATCTTTTATTGTTACTACCTGGTCTTTTGTTACTTGTGTAGAAATAGTAAATGTATTTTCTTCACCAATTAAATAATAAAGTTGTGGCAGTGCAATGCTCTGTTTGGCAATATTATAAAGTGTCGGGACAATTAAAGGCGAATTTTTAAAATTGCTGTTTTCTTGATTAAAAGCTGCTGTACTGCTATAAACCGAAGCATTATTAATAATAAAAGGCGCATTGTCTTCAAAACGAAGTAATGTAGAATTACCGTTAGTTGTCTTATAAAATGATTGCACTTTCGGATATTGAAAATTGGTTATTTGTTTTTCAAAGACATTTCTATATACCGGGTGATTAAACTCGATTTTAGTGATTTTTCTTTCTTGAACAATTTTTTCAGAAAAAACAGGCATCTTCAACTTTAAAAGCAAGCTGTTGTAAGTTGTAATAGTGCTGTTTTGTGAAGGAATATTAAAAATGCTTCCTCCTTTTTCAGAAAAAGAGACCAAGCTATTTTGCAATGCAACAGGAATGGTTTCTAACTCGTTTAGAATAATAAAGTGCTGCGATTCGATAAGATTATAATCTAAATTTGAATACGATTGTTGAGTAAAATTAAATTCTTCAGGGGTAAATATTCGATTTAAAAAATTTCCGTTTGCTTGATTAATTGCTAAAACGTTTATTTTTTCGGGTTTTGAAATCGAAAAATACAAATCATTGTCATATAAAATAGTAGGCTCGTTAATTTGTATTTTTCCGTTAATCGACGTGTTGTTGTCTATTTCAAATTCGATGCCTTGAGTCGTTTCGTTTGCAAACGTAACCGAAGATTTTGCAAGTAGCTTGTCATTGTTGTAAACCGAAACAGGAATGATTTCATCACTGTTTTTCTGCGCACTTAGTACTGCTCTTAATTTTAACTTGTCTGAAGATTTTGCTTCAACAAATAAGGTGTCGATGCTGATATTTTGATTGCTTATCGGCTTTAATTGAATAGCATAAACTGTTATGTTTTCGGGTACTTTAGGAAACTCGTCTATTATTTGAAAATCGGAAATTAAAACCAGTCGTTTAATTGATGTTTCATCTTTGGTAAATAATTGTTTTGCTTTAAGGAGTACTTGTTGCAAAGGTAATTGTTGGTATGAATAGCCTGTTTTTAATATATCTTCTTTAAAATCTAAAAGCGTACTGTTTCTTTTTGTATGGTTGTTGGTAAACCAACTAAAGCGCCTGGTTTTTATAGGTGTATTGTAAAGTTGCTGAAGGGCTTGTTTTAAAATAACACCGTGTTGCCCTTTCGCTTGCATACTAAATGAATTATCGATGTAAATAACGGTTTCTTGTTTCGAGTTTAATGCGGTTTTTGAAGCAAGAAAAGGTTGTGCAAATGCTAAAATAATACTCGCTAAGGCAAGCAATCTCAGTAGTAAAGTAAGCCATTTTTTTAAGCGATTACTTTTTCGGGTTTCAATGGTTACTTTTTTTAAAAAAGCAACATTTGTAAAGGCTACTTTTTTAAAGCGTCTTAATTGAAAAAGATGAATAAAAATAGGGATAAGCAGTAAAAATAATGCGTATAGAATTTCGGGATGTTTAAACTGCATTGCTTATAAGATTGTGCAAAGATAAAAAAATGCTTTCATTATATTCAACAAAAGAAAAAATAATCCTTTAACGGGAATTGTTTTTCTTTATTAAAATAGTTTTTAATTTCTTTTTGAGCAACTGTATTGGCTACGGTTACAATACTCTGCGGTTGTTTTAATGTTTTTAAATAATTAAAATGAAACAAGGGTTGCTCATATATTTTTTTTCCTATTTTGTTTGGATTGTTACAAATCCAGTTAAAATTTATTTTATTGGCAATTAGCTTTTTAGCAATAAATTTTCCTTTGTCACCGGCTCCCCAAATTACTAAGTGACGTTTTGGGTTGTAATCTAATTTTATAAAATAATCTATTCTAATTTCCAATAAAGAACGTTGCGAATATTCAGCTTTAATTCGAGACGAACGTGTACTGTAATCGCGCCATTTATGAAGAACGGTTTTACAAGGTATGATTTTAAATTTTTGTTCGTACAATCTAAAAGTTAAATCATAATCTTCCGGATATCGGTTTGCTGAAAATCCTCCTGCTTTTTTAAAATCGTCGCGATGAATCATCCAACAAGGTGAAGGAATAACGCACTCTTTGTAAATTTCGGTAAAATTAATCCCTTTTTTGGTAAGATTGTTTAACCACAATTCATATTTTTTATATCCGTCGCTAATAGGTTTTTGGCTAAAGTATTTTACCAATCCCAAAGCAATATGGCTTTTACCGTATTGGAGTAAATTTTTTAACAATACTTCAAGCTTGTTGTGTAACATAATATCATCACTGTCCATACGTGTGATATAGGTTCCGTTACTTTTGGTAAAGGCTAGTTGCAATGCAGCGATAATGCCTTTTCCCTTGTTATTGTAAAGTTTAATTCGGTTGTCTTTTTTAGCGTATTTTTCAGCAATTAAAAGACTAGAATCTACAGAATGGTCGTTTACTAAAATAAGTTCCCAATTTGAATAACTTTGTTGAATGATAGAATCTAAGCATTCGGGTAAAAACTTCTCTGTATTTTTAAATGGTGTTATAATCGAAACAAGAGGCGTATTCATTAAACAAGGTTTCGGTCGTTAGATTTTTTTATCGTTTTTTCTTTTATTTTATTTTCAGCTTTAGTAAATATTTTGTAGTTTGATATTTTGTTTTCCGAAATAAAAAAGGACATTTATTCTAAATCTATCAAAATTAATAAATCCTCATGCTTTTGCTATTACTGCTTGTTTTTTTTCGTTCATATTTTCATGTTTCGCACTTGATGATTTTGTTGTTATTGCATTAATAATTCCGGTTATATGTCTATCAAAAGTTTTTATTACACTATTTATCGCTTTTATGGAATAAGACTGTGCATTTTCTTTCCAAAATTCATATTGTAATTTTACATCATCTTTGGTTGTAAAAAGCGACTTAAAGTTTTCTCTTACTAACCAAACTTTTGCTGTAAACAGATTATGTTATAACAAAATTATAAAAGATTTCTTGTTGCTTACTTTTCGTGATACCCAATATCTCTCTTAAAAAATCTATGAATTCTATATTTTTATTTTTTGTGTAAATTTAACCACAAAAATTTTAGTATTACCAAATATTTTTTAAAAATAGCTTTGTAAGTAATACCTATCCTTAATATAAAATAGTACGAAACTATTTTAAATTTTAGAATGGTTAATGCCGTTACAGAATGAAAATAGTTTAATGAGAAAACTTGAAATTGAACTATATTGAATTCGTATTCGGTATTAAATCCTATTATTTTGGTGGATTATGAAAATTTTGGCACAGTTTTCCCTTAGTTTTAGTATTTTTACGACCTGTTATGAAAAAGTATATTACGTTAATATTAGTTATCACACTACTCTTCACAGTAACTAGCATTGCTCAAGATGCTCAAAAACCTGTTCTAATAGAAGGTCATGTGCTAAATGACGCAACAGACAAGCCGTTGGAAAACGTAAATATTGTTAACCTCAATACTGTAAGAGGAGCAACAACAGATGCAGAAGGTTTTTTTAAGATTAAAGCTTCGGTAAACGACACCTTGTATTTTTCTTATTTAGGTTTTAAATCTATTCGAGTAAGAGTTTCTAACGACTGGCTAAAATATGGCGATATTAAAATTAAAATGACAGAGCTGGGCATTGCTCTTGAAGAAGTAGTAGTAAAAGAAGTACAGCTTACAGGCTATGTAGAGGTAGATGCGCGTCTTATTCCTATTTACGATAATTATCGTTATCGAATTGCCGGAGTAGGAGCCGGTTATGAAGGAGGACATAAAAAACCGGGAGCCGTAAATAGGGTTCTAAGTGCAATTTTTAATCCGGCAGATTTTCTGTATAATATATTTGGAAAAAAACCTAAAGAAATGCGCAAACTACGACAAATGAAAGAAGATGATGAGATTAGAAATTTATTACAATCCAAGTTTGATAGAGAAACATTAATGATGGTTTTACAACTTGAAAAACCCGATATCGACGAAATTTTAAATCAATGTAACTACTCAAAAGACTTTATAAAAACAGCAAACGATCTGCAAATTTTAGATGCCATAAGCTCTTGTTATGAAGAATATAAAGTCCTAAATAGAGACAAAGGGTAAATGTTTCAGCCCATTGTACATTACTCTTTACATTTTTTATTTCCCGGAATAATCGCTTGGCTTTTCTTTAGAAATAAGTGGGAAAGAGCTTGGCTCATTATGATAACGACAATGTTTATAGATTTAGACCACCTATTAGCTATTCCCGTTTTTGACCCCAATCGATGCAGTATTAATTTTCACCCGTTACATTCCTATTGGGCGTTTTTGGGATATATCATTTTGGTTTTAAGTAAGAAAACCCGAATTATTGCAGTAGGATTAATTTTACACATCCTTACAGATTTTATAGACTGTTTGTTTATGAATTAGTATCTTTAGCAAGTTATTTTAAATTATAGGCAATGCAATTGCTGGTCGAAAAACAAAAACAATTTTTTAACACACACACCACAAAAGATATTTCTTTTAGAAAAGAACAGCTAATTAAATTAGAGCGTATTCTAAAAAATAATGAAAAGGCACTTTTTGAAGCCATTTATTCCGATTTTAAAAAATCGGAATTTGATACATTTACTACCGAATTGGCCTTGCTATACCATGATATAAAACAAGCAAAAAAATGTGTAAAAAAATGGGCTGAAATCAAACGTGTAAAAACCAATTTTTTAAATTTTCCGGCAAAAAGCTACATTATTCCGGAACCTCTCGGTGTGTGTTTGGTAATAGGAGCTTGGAACTACCCTTACCAATTATCACTTGCACCGGCAATTGCCGCCATTGCTGCCGGAAATACAGTTATTTTAAAACCCAGCGAGATACCTTCTGAAACCAGTGCCGTATTGGCAAGTCTTATTAATACAAATTTTCCTAAGGAATTTTTTACCGTTGTCGAAGGCGGTATTACGGAAACTAGTGAATTACTAAAACAAAAATTTGATAAAATATTTTTTACCGGAAGCACGCAAGTAGGGAAAATTGTTTACCAAGCGGCTGCAAAAAATATCACTCCCGTAACATTGGAGTTGGGCGGAAAAAGCCCTGCATTTGTAACAAAATCTGCAAACTTAAAAATGACGGTAAAACGATTGGTATGGGCTAAGTTTTTAAATGCCGGACAAACGTGTATAGCTCCGGACTATGTAATGGTACATAAAAGTATAGAAAAAGAGTTTTTAAAACAGGTTGTAAACGAAATTAAAAAAGAACATTTTACAGTCGAAAATGGAAACTATGTGCAAATAATCAATGAGAAAAATCTTTCTCGATTAGTACAACTTCTTCAACCCGAAAAGATATATTTTGGAGGTACAATAGATGCTGACAACCGTATTTTTCAACCTACTGTAATGCATCAAGTAACCTTTGAAGACAAGGTTATGCAAGACGAAATCTTCGGTCCCATTTTACCCGTTTTATCCTATGATTCGTTACCGGAAGCAATCAAACAGGTATCTAAACTTCCGAAGCCTCTTTCATGTTATGTTTTTTCAAAAAATAAAAATGAAATTAAACAAGTACTACATCAATTATCCTTTGGTGGTGGAGCTGTAAATGAAGCGGTAATGCATATTACAAACCCCAATCTTCCATTTGGCGGTGTGGGAGCAAGTGGCATAGGAAATTACCACGGCGAAGCCGGCTTTAAGACTTTTAGCCATTACAAAAGTGTGTTGGATAAACCTACTTGGACAGAACTAAATTTAAAATACTATCCACATACGGCTAAAAAACTTTCAATGATAAAAAAGATTTTAAAATTTTAATGAAAACAAAAAAACGATTTTTAATAATAGCAGTGTTACTGGGATTGGGTAGTTTGTTTTTTATACCGGTAGTACCGCAATCTGTTTCTACAGAAGTATTGACTCTAGAGGGTGGTTATATGAGTATATCGTATAAACTTTATAGCATCAACGAAATTATTCAAAATCCGGAGCGTCATTTTTCTTGGTTTCCGCATAATGAGCAAACCAAAAAATACAATATCACATCACTCGCAATAGCTATTGGAATTATTATGCTAATAGGGTTATTTCTTTTGCGACTAATAAAACGAATAAAAACCCAATGAAATCTCAAAAATATCAAGGAGTTTTATGTAAATCTAAAATTAAGAATGAGGTAAAAGATACCATTGCGGTAGAGGCTCCTTTACAAATAAACATTAATAACAAACCCTTTACTGTTACCATGCGTTTACCCGATAATGATACCGAACTTGTTTTAGGTTTGTTACATTCTGAAGGGATTTTAAATGCAAATTCGTATATTCCTACCATTGAGTTTTTAGAAAAAAATGGTATTACAATTGCTGAAGTTACCATACCTGAAAATAGTTTGGAAAGTGGTTACTTAAACAGCCGATCACTTTTATCTGTAAGCTCATGCGGAATCTGCGGAAGAACCGATATTGAAGATATTTTGCAAAAAAAGAATCCTTTGAACTCTTTAGATGTTTTATCTCTCAATAAATTATGCAGTATGTTTGATGTTGTGCATAAAAAACAACCTGTTTTTCTTAGTACAGGAGGCACACACGCAGCCGGAATTTTTACCCTAACCGGAAAATTATTGTCTATTCAAGAAGATATAGGAAGACACAATGCGGTTGATAAAGCCATAGGCGTTCTGGCGTTTTCCAAATCACTTTCAAAAGCAAAAGTATTAGTTGTAAGTGGAAGAATTTCTTACGAGATAGTTGTTAAATGTTTTAAAGCCCAAATTCCTTTTCTGGCAGCAGTTTCCTCACCTTCTTCCTTAGCTATCGATTTTGCTAAGGAGTTGGGAATTACATTATTAGCCTTTTGTAGAGATAAAAAAGCTACTTGTTACTCATTTCCGGAGAAGATAGAAGTAGATTGATTATATTTGTAAACAGTAATAAACAACCGGCAAAAATCCTTTAGCAAAAATTGAATACGATTTATGAACGAAACAGAAGATAATTATTTAGACAATCACTATATACACAAGAGTAATTGGTTACGTGCGGCAGTATTGGGTGCAAACGACGGGATTTTATCAACCGCAAGTATAGCAATAGGTGTTACTGCGGCAAGTGCAACCCGAGAGCCTGTGATTTTGGCTACTGTGGCTGGATTGGTGGCGGGAGCGTTGTCAATGGCGGCGGGAGAATATGTTTCGGTAAGTTCGCAAACCGATATTGAAAAAGCAGATATTCAACGAGAAAAACAAGAGTTAGAAGAAATGCCGGAATTAGAACTTCGACGATTAGCACAAATATATGAAAAGAGAGGTTTAAAAAAAGAAACGGCTCTTACTGTGGCAAAAGAATTAACAGAGTTTGATGCTTTGGGAGCCCATGTAAGAGATGAACTTGGTATAAATGAAATGAGCGAAGCAAAACCATTACAAGCTGCATTTGCATCGGGTTCGGCTTTTATAGCCGGAGGTGCCCTGCCATTACTTGTAGTCTTATTTGTTCCCTTGGCGAGTATGGAATTTTACTTATACGGATTTTCAATTTTATTTTTGGCAATTTTGGGTTCAGTTGCTGCAATAACAGGAGGTTCCAGCGTATTTAAAGCTGTGTTAAGAATCACCTTTTGGGGAACAATAGCAATGGGACTCACAGCATTTGTAGGTTCTTTTTTTGGAGTACACGTCTAAAAATAAACTCATAATAATCCGTGAATTTTCGGTTTATGGAATTTGAAAATCTATATCTATATTTATTGTAGCGGTTCCTTTATTTGTAAGTGTAAAGGGTACATCAAGCAAACTGTTTATATAATCTCCGCTTGAAAAGTTTAAATCTCCGTTACTATCATAAATAGCATTTGCATAATATGTTCCGGGATGCATGTAGTTAAAGTTATACGCTATCGAATTATTGCTTCCCAAAAACACATACCTTGAACGAAAATCTAAATTTTCCGGAATAAAAATATTACCGTTAAATAAAGGCTGAGTTGTTATAATTATTAATACTTTCTTATTATTGTCAATGGCAGCCGGTTCAGAAACGGTGATATTAACGATTGAATTACCTAAATAGGGTTGCTCTTCTTCCGGGTAAGGGTCTGATGATTCAGAATAGAAAACAGCTTCAGAAAAATTATCAAAAGTATTCGAAAAATCGATAGTCAGTTCTTTTTGAGGGAAATTAAATATCGAAATTGCTTCTTGAGCAGATGTAGTGTCTTTTAGTTCTGCTGTCCACTTCATGTGTGTTTCGGGAGCCGGTAATGTGTTATACAGATTGGTGAAAGAGTGCATTATTAAGCTGTCTTGTTTAAATGTAATATCGGTATAAACACGGTTTCCTCCTGAAATCGGGTCAACAAATCTGTAAAATGATTTTGAAGAATCTTCATATAAACTGTCTATAATCATATATGAATTGCGTACTGAGCCGGCAAATCCACCACCATTTCTGAAAGCGATTTTGTATTTGTTATCATATTTACAAATAAAAAAACTCATAAAGATATCGTTAACAGCATCTAATTCGTTTTTGGCAGAAACTTGAGAAGGAGATACAGGTCTAAAATCCACAATCCATTCTGCAAAATCACCAAGTGGTGTAGGAGAATATACGGGTCCGTTCCAAATACCGGAAAGCTTATTTAATATACTATAACCTTCAACAATTGATGAGTTATTTATTGGCGGTAATTCGCCGGAAATATCCGTATCATCCTTTTTACAAGAATAAATTACAGATAAAATTAAAATTCCAAAAATCAATTTTGTTTTTAATTGTTGCATACTTATTTGTTTTAAAATTAGAGTGCTGTCCTACTCATATCATTTTTTTAGAAAAAAAATCGTGCTAATGTTTATGTAAAGTTTGCCAATAACATTTTAACAAACTTATTACTTAAAACGATGTTTATGTTGCTTTTATTTTGTGCATATATTGTCTTGCACAGATTTAAGGTATTTATAGTCTCGTATTACGCCACTTCGCTGTGTTTGCTAATCACTAAAACAAAAAATCAGTTTGCGTGTGTATTTTTCCTAAGGAAAAGTTCGGTCGCAATGAGCGTGTATTTTTAACATAGGTTTTATTTTTAGCTATTATTTGTTCTTTGCAGATTGAATTTTTAATTTTATAATAGCAAATACCACGCTTTGAAAAACAGTAATGTAACTCTCAAGCAATTCATCTAAATTAGTTATATTGTCTTTTCTATAAAAACGGATTCTACCCTTATTGTCTGCACCAAAAATTCTACAAGTATAATATTTAGCAGACCAATTTGTCGATTGTAAAGTCATTTTTTCTATTATTTGTGATTTAAAAATTATTTGTGTAGCAGATATAAAATCTTGAACGTTCCATTTACAATTATTTTGTCTAAAATCTAATGTCAGAAAACCATAACTTCCATTAAGGTTTATTCCTGTATTCAAGAAATTATTTATTTCAAATCGAGAATCACCAACTTTAACTATTTTATCGGATAAATCAAATTGGTTATCTGTAAATTTTTCTAAAAATTTCAACCAACCAATCCATAAATCGTTTTCAGTTCTCATATTTCTTTATTTAGTTTGTATTCAGATTTACAATTTATGCAGACTGTTTATATTTCGCTTGTATTATTACTTTAAAAATCACAGAGAGTTTATTTTAAAAGTAATTTTTCCGAGTAACACAAAATAAATAAATCACCCGCCCACACGTTTTACTTTAAAACCTTTTTCTTTTAAAAAAGTCATTATCTTATTCCGGTAGTCACCCTGAATAATAATTTGCTCATTTTTAAAACTTCCGCCAACACTAAGTAATTTTTTTAGTTCTTTTGCGAGTTGTTTAAAATCTTGTGTTGCTCCGGTATATCCTTCAATAATAGTAATGGGTTTGCCTTTACGCTTTTCGTATTTACAGATTAAAGGTTCGTCTTGTAACCAAACTGCAGGTTCATTAACGGTATTGTTTTCTTCAGACGGAGTATGTTCCGGAAATAATTTTTTAAGCTGGTCTTGTAAATCCACAGGGTTATTTTTTTAGCAAACCAATTTCTACCAGTCGTTGGTGTAAAAATTCGCCTGCGGTTATATCTTCATAAGCTTTCGGATGGTTTTCATCGATACATTCGGGTAAACAATTCAGTTTCATTTCGCTTCTCGGATGCATAAAAAACGGGATGGAATATCTTGGCGTATCCCATTGGTCTTTGGGCGGGTTTACCACACGATGTATGGTAGAGCGTAATTTATTATTGGTAAGTCTTTCCAACATATCGCCCACATTAATTACTAAATTTCCGGGTTCGGGGATGGCATCTATCCATACTCCGTCTTTTCGCAGCACTTGCAATCCGCCGGCAGAAGCACCCATAAGTAAGGTGATTAGGTTAATATCGCCATGAGCTCCGGCACGCACGGCACCTTTGGGTTCTTTGGTAATAGGAGGGTAGTGTATGGGACGTAAAATACTGTTTCCGTTGCTTACCCAATAATCAAAATAAGTTTCTTCCAGTCCCATATAAAGAGCCAGTGCTCTAAGAATATAAATTCCGGTTTTTTCCAATTGGCGATATGCCTCCATACCTACTTCGTTAAAGCCGGGTTGCTCTTCTACGTAAACATTTTTTGGGTATTCTTCAATAAGGTTGGCGTCTTTATCGGGTTCTTGACCAAAATGCCAAAATTCTTTTAAATCACCTTCTTTTTTTCCTTTGGCGTGTTCTTTACCAAACGACACATACCCGCGTTGTCCGCCCAAACCCTCAATTTCGTATTTCTTTTTAATTGCTAACGGGAGCGCAAAAAAATCTTTTACTTCTTTGTATAATCGTTCTTGTAAATTATCATCAAGAAAATGATTTTTTACCGAGGCAAAACCTATTTCCGTATAAGCATCACCGATTTCTTGAACAAATTTTTGTTTGCGTTTGCGATCTTCCGAAAGAAAATCGGATAAATCTACACTGGGTATGTTGGTCATCATAGTTATGTGTCTTTGGTGCAAATATATTAAATATTAGTTTGAAATTACTATCAAAAAAAACACTTCATTCCCAAGCTTTTTTTCTACTTTTGGCACGTTTAAAAGTAATCTATGAAAGCACAAGACGTTTCAAAAATAATGTTTGATTATGACGCAAAATCCTTTTCAAACGAAACCTTATTGTATCTTTATAAATCCATGCTCAAACCTCGCTTAATCGAAGAGAAAATGCTTATTCTTTTACGACAAGGAAAAATAAGCAAATGGTTTAGTGGTATCGGGCAAGAAGCCATTGCTGTAGGGGTAACGGCTTCGCTTACCAAAGACGAATACATCCTACCTATGCACCGAAATCTCGGGGTGTTTACCACTCGTGAAATCCCGTTGCACAGGTTATTTTCGCAATGGCAAGGAAAAGCAAACGGATTTACCAACGGACGCGATCGCAGTTTTCATTTTGGAACGCAAGCGTTTAAAATTGTAGGAATGATTTCGCATCTAGGACCTCAATTTGGTGTGGCAGACGGTATTGCACTGGGAAATAAATTAAAGAAAAACAACCAAGTATGTGCCGTTTTTACCGGAGACGGTGGTACCAGTGAAGGCGATATTCACGAGGCGTTAAATGTAGCTTCGGTGTGGCAATTACCCGTTCTGTTTTGTATCGAAAACAACGGCTACGGGCTTTCTACTCCGGTGCGAGAACAATTTAATATCACCAACTTAGCCGATAGGGCTGCCGGATACGGAATGGAGAGTCATATTATTGACGGAAATAATATTTTAGAGGTTTACGGTAAAGTAAAAGAAATTGCACAAAGCATTCGAGAAAAGCCACGTCCGGTATTTCTGGAATTTAAAACCTTTAGGGTGCGTGGACACGAAGAAGCAAGTGGCACCAAATATGTTCCGAAAGAATTATTACATGAATGGGATTTAAAAGATCCTTTAGAAAATTACACTGCGTTTTTGCGAAACGAAGGAATTTTAACCGAAAAAGAAGAGCTGGCTTATAAAGAAGAAATTATTCATGAAATTAATGAAAATTTAAAAATTGCTTTTGCCGAAGAAGAAATAACTTCGACTGAAGAATACGAGTTACGAAGTGTTTTTAAAGAGTTCGACTATCAAGAAATAAAACCATCGGCTAAAAAAGAAGAAAAACGCCTTATTGATGCTATTTCAGACGGATTGCGACAAAGTATGCAACGCCATGACAACCTTATAATAATGGGGCAAGATATAGCCGAATACGGAGGTGTTTTTAAAATAACCGAAGGTTTTGTTGAAGAATTTGGTAAAGATAGGGTACGAAACACACCTATTTGCGAATCGGCTATCGTTTCGGCGGCAATGGGATTGTCTATAAACGGATTTAAAGCCGTGATGGAAATGCAATTTGCCGATTTTGTTACTTCAGGTTTTAACCCCATAATCAATTTACTGGCAAAGAGTCACTACCGCTGGGAACAACCGGCAGATATAGTGATACGGATGCCTTGCGGAGCTGGAGTAGGAGCAGGACCGTTTCATAGCCAAACCAACGAAGCTTGGTTTACACACACACCCGGACTTAAAGTAGTATATCCGGCTTTTCCATACGATGCCAAAGGATTGTTGGCAACAGCTATTGAAGACCCAAATCCGGTACTGTTTTTTGAGCATAAAGCCTTATATCGAAGTGTTCGTCAAGAAGTTCCTGAAGATTATTATACACTTGTTTTCGGAAAAGCTTCGGTTTTACAACGAGGAAATGAAGTTACTATTATTACCTACGGAGCAGGCGTTCATTGGGCTTTAGATACCCTAAAGGAACGTAACATTTCAGCAGATTTAATTGACTTAAGAACACTGTCGCCACTCGATACCGAAACCATATACAGTTCGGTTAAAAAAACCGGAAAAGTTATTATTTTACAAGAAGATTCTATGTTTGGAGGAATAGCTTCAGATATTTCGGCATTAATCACCGAAAATTGTTTTGAGTTTTTAGATGCACCCATAAAACGAGTAGCGAGCTTAGAAACACCCATCCCGTTTGCTACTAACTTGGAAAAGCAATATCTGCCAAAGGATAAATTTGGAATAGAATTGGAAAAATTATTGAAATATTAGTAAAAAAAACGTATTTTTATGGCGTAACTATTAGCACGATGCATTATGAAGAAAACAGCATTATTATTTTTTTTTGTTGGAATTATTGTTTCCTGCGGAACACCAAAGACCGTTATTCAATCAAAAAAAGTTTTAAAAGGTAACTGGATATTAAATAATATTGATTTAAGTGAAACCGGAACCTATAACATTCAGCTCTTTAGAGATACTTCAAAAGAATGTTTTGAAGGAAGTACTTGGCGATTTATTTCAAATAATAACTCCGGAGTTTATACTATTAATAACGGGAATTGTCCTACCGGAGATAGAAATTTCATTTTTACAATTCAAGAAATGAATAAGGAAACCGGTTTGTATGATTTTTTACTAAAACCCACAAACGCCAAACATAAATCGGTAGATAATGTAGGTTTTAGATTGCGATTAGCACAACTATCAGAGAGCAATATGCGTTGGGAACAAACCCTACAGGTAGATGGCAGCCCGTTTACAATAGGAATGAATTTTAGTAAAATAACCGAATAAAAATTACCATCATGAAAACAATAATTAAAAATATATCGCTCGCAGTTTTATCTGTAATACTAATCGTTAATTTAACGAGTTGTGAAGCTACCAAAAATGCGAATAATAAACAAAAAGGTGCTGTAATCGGAGCCGCAGGTGGTGCCATCTTAGGTGCCATTTTAGGAAACAATGTTGGGAAAGGAGGAAATGGTGAAATAGGAGCTGTGATAGGAGGCGTAGTTGGAGGTACTGCCGGAGTTCTTATTGGAGCAAAAATGGATAAACAAGCCCAAAAAATTGAAGAAGAAATACCGGGTGCACAAGTAGAGCGTGTTGACGATGGTATTGTTGTAACCTTTGACGAAAACAGTGGTGTCCATTTTGATACAAATAAATATAACATAACTCCCGACTCCAGAGTAACATTAGATAAATTGGCAGCAGTATTGGTTGAATATCCCGATACCAATGTGTTGGTAATTGGACACACAGATAGTGTAGGCAGCGATGCATATAACATGACGCTTTCAAAAAACAGAGCCTATGCAGTTACCCACTTCTTTACAGATGAAAAAGGGCTTAATCCATCGCGTTTTACTACCAATTGGTTTGGAGAAACAAAACCTATTGCTACGAATGACACACCCGAAGGACGCGCTCAAAACAGAAGAGTAAACATTGTAATTGTGCCCAACGAAAAAATGAAAGAAGATGCTAAAAAAGAAGCAGGTAATTAGTTTGTATGAAATTCTCATTTAGTCTATTTGAATTTTAGTAGTCTTAGTTCTATATCATAACGGTAGATTTTTTTTACTATCGTAAATAAACTAATAATCAGGTTTATAACCCGATGGTTATGTTGCTTTTTTTAGATTTATCACCTTACAGCACTTATGTTTATTGAGTGCGAAACATTAATAAATAATCATGTTGGTAGTAGGTTTAACCGGCGGAATAGGAAGTGGAAAAACAACCGTTGCAAAGATGTTTAAACAGCAAGGAGTTCCTGTTTATATTGCCGATATCGAAGCAAAAAAGATCACTAATAAATCTAAAATCATTCACCGGAAATTAACGGCTTTATTGGGTGACAAAATGTATAAGAACGGAACACTCAATAAAAAATATGTTGCAAAAAAAATATTTTCAAATCCTGAATTATTGGCACAGGTAAATGCAATTATTCATCCAAAGGTTGCGCAACATTTTAAGCGTTGGTTAAAAAAACAAAAAGGAGCTTATGTAATTAAGGAAGCCGCCATCCTTTTTGAAAGCGGAAGTTATAAAAACTGTGATAAAATTATTTTGGTTACAGCCCCTAAAGAGGAACGAATAAAGCGTGTTATGCAACGCGACAATTCTTCAAGAGATGAGGTGTTAGAACGCATGAAAAACCAGTGGGATGATAAAATAAAACAAAAACTTGCCGATTTTATTATTGAAAATATTAATTTAAAATCTACTCAAGAAAAAGTTTTGGAAATTCATACCATTCTGTCCAATATTTAGTTTTTCCTCAAATTTGTTAACATTTGGTTAAAAGCCAATGGCTCTAAATGTTAAAATAGTATTTTTGATTTATGAACAAAAAGCTTTTTGTATTACTTATCGTTTTTATGACGCTTTCCCTTGTGGGTATTATTTTTGTTCAAGGATATTGGATATATAATTCGTATAAAACAAAAGAAGATCAGTTTACACTTAACGTAAAGCAGTTATTGGTTGAAACATCTAAAGAATTACAATTACGCGAAACCGAATACTATTACTCTTTATTTAATAAAGCATTAGATAGTGTAGACTCACCCGATAATGAACGTGTTTCTGAAATATTTTATGCCATTACCAACGATAGAAATAACGAAACCTATATTTTTTCAGACCGCGTGATAGAAGAAGGGTATAAATTATCTTCAAGTATTTTAGATTTAGAAATAGATTCCATTCAACTTAAAAAATTATTTAATCAAAAAACGACAACCCGAATTATTAAAGGAATTGACGGTGGACTAAATATAGAAACCACCACCAAGAATTTTAACCGTTTAAAAGACTATGAGATAAAACAGTTTGAAAATGCATTTAAGAATATTTCTTCAAAAAAACCAATACATAATCGTGTAAATAAAAGTGAAGTTAAAAATCTTATAAGAAAAAAACTTAAAGAAAGAGGTCTTAACCTGCGTTTTGAGTTTGCAATTTACAGCAACAACCTTGCAACAAAAGTTAAATCTCGCAACTTTCAATTAGACCCGAAAACCACCTATGCAGTACCCATATTTGTTAATGAAGATTTAAATATGAGCTATACGCTTTATGTAAATTTTGTAGATAAAGATAAATACGTACTTAGCTCAATTTTGGCAATGGCAATTTTGTCGTTTGTATTTACCTTTATTATTTTATTTACTTATGCCAGTGCATTATACCAACTTTTACGACAGCGTAAGATTTCGCAAATAAAAACCGACTTTATTAATAATATGACGCACGAGTTTAAAACACCAATTGCTACAATTAATCTTGCTCTTGATGCTTTAAATAATCCGAAAGTTTCTGAAAATAAAGATTTTATTAAAAGGTATCACCAGATGATACGAGAAGAAAATAAACGAATGCATGCTCAAGTAGAAAATGTTTTACGTATTTCCAAGTTGGAAAAAAATGAGCTTAATCTTCCAAAAGAACCTATTGATTTACACGGAATAATTGAAGATGCTATGTCTCATGTAAGCCTTATTGTTGAAGATAGAGGCGGTTATATAAACACACGGTTTAAAGCAGTTTATACTATGATAAACGGTAACGAACTGCATCTTACCAATGTGTTGGTTAATATTCTTGATAATGCGATAAAATATTCAAAAGAGGCACCAAAAATTGCGATTTCTACAAAAAATGAAAAAGATTTAATTACGGTTTCGATTTCAGATCAAGGTATAGGAATGAGCAAAACTGCACAAAAACAAATATTCGAAAAATTTTATAGAGAACACACAGGAGATATTCATAACGTTAAAGGTCATGGACTTGGCTTGGCATACGTAAAAAAAATATTGGATTATCACCAAGCTAAAATCGCTGTAGAGAGTGAAAAGGACAAAGGAACAACAATAACTGTTAAATTTAAAATAATAAAATAAAAAACCTATGGAAACAGAAAACAAAAAAATTCTATTAGTAGAAGACGATCCTAATTTTGGAACAGTACTAAAAGATTATTTAGTGATGAATGACTATGATGTTACTCATGCAAAAAACGGAATGGAAGGCTTTGAAAAATTTAAACGCGGAAATTATGACCTGTGCATTTTGGATGTGATGATGCCTTATAAAGATGGTTTTACACTTGCCAAAGAAATACGCGAAAAAGACAGCGATATACCTATTATTTTTCTTACCGCCAAAGCGTTAAAAGAAGACGTTTTAAAAGGGTACAAGGTAGGAGCAGACGATTATTTGAACAAACCTTTTGACAGCGAAGTACTTTTAATGAAAATTAAAGCCATTATAAACCGAAAATCTCAAGACTCTGTTGCAGATAGTAAAGAGTTTGAATTTAAAATTGGCGAATTCTTTTTAAACTCAAAACTTCGATTTTTGTCTTATAAAGATGAAAAACCTGTTAAACTTTCGCCGAAAGAAAATGAATTATTGCGTCTGTTGGCTTTGCATAAAAACGATTTAATGCCTCGAGAACTGGCACTTAAAAAAATATGGCGAGAGGATAATTATTTTACTTCTCGAAGTATGGATGTTTACATTGCAAAACTCAGAAAGTACTTAAGTAAAGATTCCGGTGTCGAAATTGTAAATATTCACGGTGAAGGATTTAGACTTATTGTAAAAAACGAAGTAGAAATGTAACTGTAAAAAGTTAGTAAGAGGTGATTTTTTTACGGATAAATTCAATGATTATATCAGTTTTTTCATCGTACTGAAACCACTGTATTTCTTTGTTTTTTCTAAACCAAGTGCCTTGGCGTTTGGCAAATCGACGCGTGTTTTTTTTAATTTCAAAAACAGCCTGTTCCAACGTTGTTTTTTCTTCAAAGTAAGCAAATAACTCTTTGTATCCCACTGTTTGTAACGCATTTAGGTGTTTGAAGGGTAGGAGCGTCTTCACCTCTTCAACCAACCCTTCTTTTAACATACAATCAACTCGTTTATTAATTCTTTGGTACAAAACAGGTCTTTCGGCTTGTAAGCCTATATACAATGTACTAAAGAATCGAGTTTTCTTTTTTTTATTTAAAAATGAAGAATAAGGTTGCCCGGAAGCTCGATACACTTCAATTGCTCGTATTAATCTGTGTGGGTTATCTTTATCTACTTTCTGAAAATACACGGGATCTATACGTTGTAATTCTTCTTGTAAAAAAGTAATTCCTTTTTCCTTAAATTGCTCGTTTAGTTCATGTCTTATTTCTTTTGGTACATCGGGGAAATAATCCAACCCCTTTACAACGGCATCTATATACAAACCCGAACCTCCTACTAATACGGCTACTTGGTTTTTTGTAAAAAGAGTAGTTAAAAGTTGCAAAGCTTCTTTTTCAAAATCTCCTACCGAAAAAGTCTCAGTTATGCTTTTATGTTGTATAAAATGGTGAGGAACTGCCTGTAATTCGGATAGGGAAGGTACGGCCGTACCAATGGTCATTTCTTTATAAAATTGTCTCGAATCGGCAGAAACAATTTGGGTGTTAAAAGCTTTAGCAATGGCAATGGCAAGTTTTGTTTTTCCTATGGCAGTCGCACCGACTACACAAATGAGAAGCGGCTTTTGTTTGTTCATTTCTATTCTTTAAAATGAAGTGTAGCTCCGCAATTATAACAATACTTGGCGTCATCGGAATGTCTCGAAGCCAAACAATTGGAACAAACTTGTGAGTTTACATGCACATCTTCCAATTCTTTTTTTGTGTATTCGGCAGTTACAATTCCGGTGGGTACAGCAATAATTCCGTAACCCATAATCATAATTAAAGCAGCAATAAATTGTCCAAACGGAGTAACCGGAGCTATGTCTCCATAACCTACTGTGGTTAATGTAACAATAGCCCAATATACACTTCTCGGAATACTGGTAAATCCGCTACCCGAACCTCCTTCGACTAAGTACATTACCGTCCCCAAAATGATAGAGAGGATAAAGACAGCAAATAAAAATACTGCTATTTTTGGACGACTGGCTTTTAATGATTTTATAAGTTTGTTAGACTCACCTATAAATCTAACTAACTTTAAAACCCTAAAAATACGTAACAAACGCAACGCACGTAATGCTACCAATGCGTGGGATCCAACAACGAAAAGCGAAAGGTATTTCGGTATGGTCGACAACAAATCGATGATACCGTAATAACTAAAAATATATTCTTTGGGTTTTTTTATAGAAATAATACGTAAAATATATTCGATGGTAAAAAGAATTGTTACTACCCATTCGGCAATGTTTAAAAACGCACCGTGTTTTTGAGCAAATTCAGAAACACTATCCAGCATTACCAGTACAATACTACCTAAGATTAAAATAAGTAAAATAATGTCGAAAAACTTTCCTTCGGGAGTGTCTGCTTCGTATATAATTTCGTGTAAGCGTGATTGCCAGGTATGTTCTTTTTTTTCTTTTCGCAATTGAAATAGGTTTTATCCGAATTCAAAAATACGGAAGTTTTATGATATATTTATTTCTTCTTCTAAATGAATAATTTTATACATCTTATTTTTGCGTAAATAATTATGCAAAATATGTTGGGTATCTCTATCTGAAGGCAATGGGTTTATTATTGAAGACAAAACCGCCAAGTTGGTGATTTGAAAATTTAGATTATAAAATCCAAAGCCTTTAAATACTCCTTTTTCAATTAAAATTACCGATCGCTCATCAACTTTTCTGCCTTTGTCTATTATTAAAAAACTTTCTTGGTTAAAGGTATATTTTTCAAGTAGTTTATTTATTCTTTTATTATAATGTTCTACGGGTTCAGATTGAATACAAGCACCTTTGCATTGTTTTATTGAAAATAAAAAACATCCTTCTTGTGTTTTATGCAAGCCGGTAAGTTTTTGGCATAGTTGAAATTCTTCGGTTACCTTAAACATAAATGATTTTGCTTGTTGGTAGTTTGTAAAAGTAGTTATTGCTTTAGATTGTTCCGAAACCTTTTCGACTTTTAAATTAATATAACCATAAGCATCTGTAAAAGAAGAAAGTTGATACTGAAAAACAGTACGTTTTAGCGCATGGTTGTATTTGGGTTTAATACGCTTTATTTCTTGATTTTCTTTTAGTTGGGCAATTAAATCGCTTCCGGTTTCTTCGTATGTTACTGCAACTACTTCACTTTGAATTTGTTTAGCTTTTTTAGTCTCACTTGTAAAGTGTTGATTAATGCGTTTTTGAATGTTTTTGCTTTTTCCTATATAAATAATTGTTCCGTCTTGGCGGTGCATGTAGTAAACTCCTGTTTTGGAGGGGAGCGACTCTTTAATTTCCAATAAATTAGGTTGCAATTGTTTTTTAGGATTACTTTTTATATAGGTTGTAATAATCTCTTTAGAAACATCTTTGTTTAGCAACAGTTTAAACAGCTCAAGTGTTGCTTTTGCGTCTCCTTGCGCTCTATGTCTATCTGTGATAGGAACACCCAGCGACCGTACCAGTTTTCCCAAACTATAAGACGGCAAATTGGGGATGAGTTTTTTTGAAAGTTCAATGGTACAAAGAGTTTCTTTTTCAAAGTTGTAACCAAGCCTGTCAAATTCGGTGCGAAGAATGCGGTAATCAAATCTTGCATTATGAGCAACTAGAATACAATTCTTTGTAATTTCGATAACACGCTTGGCAATTTCGTAAAACTTTGGTGCGTGCCGAAGCATACTATTATTAATTCCTGTAAGGTTAACCACAAAGGGTTGAATGGGACGTTCGGGATTAACGAGACTGCTGAATTGGTCTGTAATTGTGTGTCCGTCAAATTGATAAATTGCTATTTCGGTAATGCCTTCTTCGTTGTATTTTCCTCCGGTAGTTTCTATGTCTAGTATTGCGTACAAGTGTTTTTCAATTTTTTATCACGCTAATGTATAAATAGTATTTGGTTTACCGGTTAATTATATTTTATTTTTAATAATTTCTTCTACAATCTGCGGATTTAATAGGGTTGAAGTATCGCCTAAATCGGTAGTTTCTCCGGAAGCGATTTTCCGTAATATTCTTCGCATAATTTTCCCGCTTCTTGTTTTGGGCAATCCATTTACAAATTGAATTTTATCGAGTTTATAAATTACACCTATTTCTTTGGCAATTAGGTTGTTAATTTCTATTTTTAATTGTTCGGAAGCATCTTCTTGGTGATACAATGTAGCAAAAGCGTATAAGGCATTCCCTTTAATTTCGTGCGGAAAACCTATCACGGCACACTCGACTACTTTGGGGTGTTCGTCTATGGTATTTTCAATAGGAGCAGTACCCAGATTATGACCGGATACAATTACAATATCATCTACTCTCCCCGTAATTCGGTAGTTTCCTTTTTCATCTCTTAACGCTCCGTCGCCTGTAAAATAATAACCTTCAAAAGTTGAAAAATAAACTTCTTTAAACCGTTTGTGATTATTCCAAATTGTACGTGCCATTGAAGGCCAAGGAAAGGCGATAGCCAATCTGCCTTCGGCAGGATTTCCAACAATTTCTTTCTTATTGTCATCAAGCAAGACGGGTTGTACTCCCGGTAAAGGTAAGGTTGCAAAGGTTGGTTTCTCTGGGGTTATTCCTGCCAGAGAAGAAATCATAATAGCACCGGTTTCGGTTTGCCACCAGGTGTCTACTATAGGTGTTTTTTCTTTTCCTATGTATTTGTGGTACCATTGCCAAGCTTCGTTATTAATTGGCTCGCCTACTGTACCTAATACTTTTATGGAAGATAAATCGTATTTTTCTACAAATGAAATGGGTTGTTTTTCTAAAGCGCGAATAGCAGTAGGAGCAGTATAAAATTGGTTTACTTTGTGTTTTTCAATGAGTTGCCAAAATCTTCCGTAATCGGGATACGATGGAACACCCTCAAATAGTACAGTAGTTGCTCCGGCGCACAAAGGACCGTAAATAATATAGCTGTGTCCTGTTATCCAACCTATATCTGCCGTGCACCAATAAATATCGTTGGTTCGATATTGAAAAACATTTAAAAAAGTATACGTACTGCCAACCATATAACCTCCGGTAGAATGTACCATTCCTTTAGGTGTTCCGGTAGAGCCGGATGTGTAAAGAATAAATAAAGGGTCTTCGCTGTCCATTATTTCAGCCGGACAATCGGAAGATGCGTTTTCAATTTCTTCACTCCAAAAAACATCTCTTTTCGGATTCATTGCAACCGGAGTTTGGGTTCGGTTAAAAACGATTACTTTTTTAACTGTAGGACAATTTTTAAGGGCCTCATCACAAATTGCTTTTAATCCTATTGTTTTAGCTCCTCGAAACATTTCGTTTGTGGTAATAAGCATTTTGCACAAAGCATCATTTATTCTGCCCTCTATCGCTTTACTGGAAAAACCGGCAAAAACAACAGAGTGAATTGCCCCGATACGAGCACAAGCAAGCATAGCTATTGCTAATTGAGGAATCATTGGCATATACAAACAAACTCGATCGCCTTTTTTAATATTGTTGTTTTTTAAAACGTTAGCAAATTTGCAAACTTCCCGATGTAACTCTTTGTACGAAATATGTTTTGCTGTTTCTCCGGGATTGTTTGGTTCCCAAAGAATAGCCGTTTTATTACCAAAGTCTTTCAGATGTCTGTCCAAACAATTTTCAGTAATATTTAATTTTCCATTAAGAAACCACTTTACAGATGGGGTGTTAAAATCCCATTCTAGGGTTTTAGACCATTTTTTTTTCCAATCGAATTGAGAGGCTATGGTTTCCCAAAACTCTTCGGGTTCAGTTACACTTTTTTTATACTTTTTGAAGTAGTCTTTTTCTGATGATATAATGATGTTTTTCATTTTTTGTGTATTTCATAGATAAAATGTACATTTAGACGATAAACATAATATACGGTTTAGATTATTTGTTTATTGATTTGCAATTTAATTGTTTTGAAAAATAATAAAAAAATCACTTTGAAGAAAACATTTTTTTTAGATGCTTTTATATTTTCCCTTTTGGGAGCATTTGTCTTGTTTTCTTTTTTAGAATCTGAATTGCCTATTTTGGTATTTAAAACTCCTGTTTGGGTTTCGTACTTTTCAATCTTTTTATTTGCTTTCGGAATAATAATTATCTTCTTAGGTATTTTTAATCTAAAATACTCGAAGGGTGACTTAGTTGCTGTCTATAATAATAATTTCAGATTTAGAGGCATCTACAAATATATTAGGCATCCTTCATATGTCGGAATGTTACTATTATTACTGGCATTTTCGTTATACCATTTTAGTATAATAAAAATAGTAATAACACTTTTACTTTGGGGAGTTTTATACCTTAAATCTAAAGCAGAAGATGAAATTTTAGAAAGTCAATTTGATTTTTATAAAGAATACAATAAAAACGTTGGGCGTTTTTTCCCAAAATTTAAAAAAAGATAGTTTTTTAACAGCTCGCTATTCTAATAAAATCATTTTGAGTACCAAAAAAATATTGTATTTTGCATAACCAATATGGGTTTACGTAAAATATAATTTCTATGAGTTTTGCTTACATTAACAACCAGCCTTATGCTATACAAAAAGGGGAAACAATTCTTTCTTTTATTAAAAGGTATAAAGATGAAAAATTAATTCCTACATTGTGTGATGCACCAAATTTAGATCCTTTTGGTTCGTGTAGAGTATGTAGCGTAGAGGTAGCATTAGAAAAAGATGGCAAAACAAAAACAATGGCTTCTTGTCACACTCCGGTTGCCGAAGGACAATATATTTATACCAGCACAGATTCTATTAAAAAATTACGAAAAAATATAGTAGAATTAGTATTAACAGATCATCCCTTAGATTGTTTAACGTGCGAAGTAAATGGTAATTGCGAACTTCAAACCGTTGCGGCTCAAGTAGGTATTAGAGAGGTGCGTTATCCTGAAGGAGCCAATCATCTAAATAGAAAAAAAGATCTTAGTCATCCATATATGACCTCAGATTTATCAAAGTGTATAAATTGTTATAGATGTGTGAGAGCTTGCGACGAAGTACAAGGACAATTTGTTTTAAGTATGTCGGGTAGAGGGTTTGACAGCAAAATTATAAAAGGATTAGCTCAAAATTTTTTAGACTCTCCCTGTGTGAGTTGTGGTGCTTGCTCGCAAGCTTGCCCGACATCTGCAATAAGCGATGTGTTTCAATCCAAATCTATTAACTATACTAAAAAAACCAGAACTATTTGTACCTATTGCGGAGTAGGGTGTAATCTTGACGTAGCTACTCTAGATGATAAAATTGTTAGTATTCATGCACCTTATGATGCTGAGGTAAATCAAGGACATACTTGCTTAAAGGGACGATATGCATTTCAGTTTTACAATCACCCGGACCGATTGCGTTCTCCTATGATTAAGCGTAATGGTGTTTTTGAAAAAGTTTCTTGGGATGAAGTCTATGCCCATATTTCTGAAAAGCTAACACAATACAAAAACGATTTTGGTCCCGATAGTATTGCCGGTATATCTTCTTCACGGTGTACCAATGAAGAAAACTATTTAATGCAAAAGTTTTTTAGAGCGGTAATTCAAACCAATAACATAGACGGTTGTGCCAGAGTATGTCATTCTCCTACTGCATTGGGAATGCAACGCAGTTTTGGAACCGGAGCGGCAACCAACTCTATTGAAGATTTAAAACACACCAATTGTATTTTAGTGATAGGAGCAAACCCAACCGATGCACATCCGGTAACAGGAGCAAAGTTGAAACAATTTTCAATGAAGCAAGATAACATAAGTATTGTTATAGATCCTCGAAAAACCGAATTGGCAAAATATGCTACCTACCATCTGGCACTGCGTCCCGGAACAAACGTTGCCGTACTTAATATGATGTTGTATTATATTGTAACCGAAGGGTTGGTTGATGAAAATTTTATAAAAACCCGAACAGAAGGTTATGATTCATTTAAAGAACAACTTCTACAATTAGATATCGATAAAATGGAAGCTACATCCAATGTAGATAGAAATTTGGTTAAGGAAGCTGCCATTGCTTATGCCAGTGCACCAAACGCAATGTCGTTTCACGGATTAGGAGTAACCGAACATTCACAAGGAACATTTACAGTTATGCAAATTGCCGATTTGGCTCTTATAACAGGAAACATAGGAAGAAAAGGGGTAGGAGTAAACCCATTACGAGGGCAAAACAACGTACAAGGAGCAGCGGATATGGGTGTGCAACCTCATCAAGGAGCCGGATATTTAGATGTTACGCAACCGGAAATTAATAAAAAATACAATCAATTTTATCAAGCTGAAGTCCCTTCTCATATAGGATACAAAATTCCTGAAATGTTTGATGCTGCCTTAGAAGGCAAACTAAAAGCAATTTGGATTATAGGTGAAGATGTCGTACAAACCGACCCCAATACTCAAAAGGTGATCAAAGCTCTTGAAAAAACCGATTTGGTTATTGTACAAGAACTCTTTATGACCGAAACCGCCAAGTATGCAGATGTCATTCTTCCGGGAGCATCTTTTTTAGAAAAAAGCGGAACATTTACCAATGGCGAACGACGTGTACAAGCCGTTCGAAAAGTTGTAGAACCCATTAAAGGAAGTAAACCGGACGGACAAATTATAGTTGATATTATGAATAAAATGGGATATCCGCAACCCGACTACACTCCCGAAGGTTTGCTTGAAGAAATTTCTCAAATTGTTCCTTTCTTTTCCGGAATTTCTTGGGAACGACTCGGTAAAAACGGTTTACAATGGCCCGTAAATAAAGAAGGCGTTGGCACTAAAGTTCTTCATACCGAAACTTTTAAAAGAGGAAAAGGATATTTTAAATTTCATCAATGGGAAGAAACCCAAGAACTAAAATCTCACGCCAAAGAATACCCTTATATTTTAACTACAAACAGAGGATTAGTACACTACAACTGTGGTGCAATGACTCGGCGAACTGCCAACAAACAATTGCTACAGGATGATTATTTACTCATTAACCCGAAAGATGCCGAAAAGCATTTTATTAATAATAATGATTTTGTTTGTTTAGAATCTCCGCGAGGAAAAGTAGATGTTAAAGCAAAAATTACAACAGATGTAAACCCCGGAATTTTAAGCACAACGTTTCATTTTCCTGAAATAATGATAAATACTATTACAGGCGATGTTCATGACAGTGAAGCTATGTGCCCGGAATATAAAGTAGTAGCTGTTCGTATTAGAAAAAGCAAAGGAAAATATCAAAAACAATTAAAAACTAAAATTTAGCACTTTGTTTTTTAAAAGAAAGATTAGAAACGTTTAATTAATCATTTTTTTTAGGGTTTCCTTTTTAAAAAGGAACATCATCGGGATTATCAGACGGGAGTTCATCTCCGAAGGCTTCGTTTGGCGAAATTCGTTTCTCGGTTTTAAACGTATCGTCGTTTGCCGCATCATTCATACGCGAGTGTATTTCGGTAGTTACAAAATCAAAGGTTTCTAAGTTTTCAAACTTACCGAGATGTCCTACAAATTTAAGTCTAATTTCATCCAGACCTCCATTACGGTGTTTAGAAACTATAAACTCGGCTTGTCCGGCTGTTGGTGTATGCTCTTCATCATCCCATTCGTCAATTTTATAATATTCGGGACGATAAATAAACGATACAATATCTGCATCTTGCTCAATGGCTCCCGATTCTCTTAAATCTGATAATAAAGGACGTTTACTTCCTCCTCTTGTTTCAACGGCACGAGACAATTGAGATAATGCTATTACCGGAATGTTAAGCTCTTTAGCCAGTGCTTTTAAGTTACGCGATATGGTAGAAATTTCTTGCTCTCGATTTCCTCCTTTTTGGCTACCGCCGGCAGTCATAAGTTGTAAATAATCTACCATAATGAGTTTAATACCGTGTTGCGATGATAACCTTCTGGCTTTTGCTCGTAAATCAAATATAGAAAGGGAAGGCGTGTCGTCTATGAATAACGGAGCACTTTCAAGAGCTTTCACTTTTACGTTAAGTTGTTCCCATTCGTGCTGTGCTAGATTTCCGGTTCTAAGTTTTTCGGAACTCAATCCGGTTTCGGAAGAAATTAGTCTTGTAATTAATTGTACCGATGACATTTCCAACGAAAAAAATGCAACAGGAATAGCATGTTCTACCGCTATATTTCTAGCCATTGAAAGTGAAAAAGCAGTTTTTCCCATACCGGGACGTGCCGCAATTATTATTAAATCGCTGGGTTGCCATCCGGAGGTAAGTTTGTCTAGTTTTTCAAAACCTGAAGGAATACCGGACAATCCTTCTCGATTTGCAATTTCTTCAATTCGTTTTTTTGCTTGAATCACCAAATTTTGAGCAGTTTCGGAAGAGCGTTTAATATTTCCTTGTGTGATTTCATATAATTTAGCTTCGGCTGTATCGAGTAAATCAAAAACATCGGTTCCTTCGTCATACGATTCTTCAATAATTTCGTTTGAAATTTTTATTAAACTTCGCTGAATGTATTTTTGAAGAATAATACGTGAATGATACTCAATATGTGCTGAAGAAGCTACTTTTTGTGTAAGTTGAATTAAGTAAAATTCGCCTCCGGCAAGTTCGAGCTTTTTTTCTTTCTTTAATTGTGCAGAAACCGTTAATAAGTCAATGGGTTCTCCTTTTTCAAAAAGAGTAAAGATGGCTTCATAAATGTACTTGTGAGCATCTTTATAAAATACTTCGGGATGAAGAATATCAATAACCTCATCTACACCTTTTTTGTCAATCATCATAGCACCCAACACAACCTCCTCTAAATCAAGTGCTTGTGGAGGTAATTTTCCTTTTTCTAAAGGGATGACTTGTGAAGTTTTGGTTTTAAAAGATGTGTGAGGTTTTATTTTTTCCATAGAGCGAAAATAACTAAAAATGTTTAGAGATTTGCAAAATAAGCTTGGTTTGCTATTCACTATTGATTAACAAATGGCTGTTTATAACTTATGATTTTTTGTTAATAGCGAAAAAAATTCCCGAAAAAAATATTCGGGAATTTTATAAAGTCTTATATTGGTTATGGTTATCCGTTATAAACACCCATATTGGCATATTTATCCATTCGTTTTTTAACCAATTCTTTTGGTGATAACTTCTTTAATTGTTTGTAATTTTTTTCAATTGCTTTAGCAACTGTAATAAATGTTTCTTCTCTGTTTGCGTGTGCTCCACCAAGAGGTTCTTTGATTATTTCATCTACCAATTTCATTTTTTTCATATCGGTAGCAGTAAGTTTAAGTGCTTCTGCCGCTTTTTCTTTAAATTCCCAACTTCGCCATAAAATAGACGAACAACTCTCCGGTGAAATAACCGAGTACCAAGTGTTTTCAAGCATTAAAACTTTATCTCCAACACCTATTCCCAAAGCGCCTCCGCTGGCACCCTCTCCAATTATAACTACAATTATGGGTACTTTTAGTCGGGTCATTTCAAGTATGTTACGTGCAATGGCTTCACCTTGACCTCTTTCTTCGGCTTCAATACCGGGGTAAGCTCCCGGTGTATCGATAAGTGTTACTACTGGAATGCCGAATTTTTCGGCAGATTTCATTAGTCGTAATGCTTTTCTGTATCCTTCCGGATTTGCCATACCAAAATTTCTGTACTGCCTTGTTTTTGTGTTATGTCCTTTTTGTTGCCCTATAAACATATAACTCTGATCTCCAATTTTTCCGAAACCACCAATCATTGCCTTGTCGTCCTTAAAATTGCGATCACCGTGTAATTCTAAAAAGGAATCGCCACATATAGCATTGATGTAATCTAACGTGTAAGGTCTGTTAGGATGACGTGATAATTGAACCCGTTGCCAAGACGTTAGGTTGTTGTATATGTTTTTTTTGGTTTCGATAAGTTTTTTTTCCAATTGTTTGCAGGTGTCACTAACATCTATCTCACTGTCTTTTCCAATACTACAGGCTTTTGCGTATTGCTCTTGTAATTCTTTGATGGGTAATTCAAAATCAAGATATTCCATATAAATTTTATAAATGATTTAAGTTACAAATATAAAACTTTGTTTTATAGCTTTAAGAACTTAATCGATTTTTTCTCATTTTTAGATATCCGTTGGCTAAAACAGTTAGTAAAATTATTGCCGAACCCAGATAAAATTGGTTGCTCATATACTCCGAATCGCCTAAAATGAGTAATGCTAAAAGTATTCCGTAAACAGGTTCTAGATTTGTCGTAAGCATTACGGTATAAGGACTAAGCCATTTCATTACGTGAATAGAAGCAATAAAAGCGTATGCCGTACAAACAGAAGCTAAAATAATAAGATACAACCAGTCTGT